>DLQI01000111.1 GCA_002478745.1 Rhodobacteraceae bacterium UBA7436
GCAAATGAGCGAAATGCACTCTAATTTCATGATCAACACTGGAGAGGCCACGGCGGCTGATTTGGAAGGATTAGGCGAAGAAGTGCGAAAAAAGGTTTACGATTCCAGTGGTATCACGCTAGAATGGGAAATTATGCGGGTGGGTGAGCCATAGGCCACCTAATTGGGTAAATACCCGCAATAGAATGAAGCCGAAAACGGCAATAAAAACAATAAGAACCATAAAATCGGTTCAGGACAAAGAGGCACTCTGGTGGGTCAGTCGAGCAGGACGCCCCGTACAGTTGCAGTATTAATGGGTGGCCCCTCCGCAGAACGCGAGGTGTCACTGTCCAGTGGACAAGCATGTGCTGCCGCGTTGCGGGAAGAAGGATTTGAAGTGATCGAGGTCGATGCAGGCTCCGATCTTGCTGCCGTTTTAACAGACTTGAAGCCAGATGCCGTTCTCAATTGCCTGCATGGCCGTTGGGGCGAAGATGGCTGCGTTCAGGGCATTCTTGAATGGCTTGGTATTCCTTACTCTCACTCGGGTGTTTTGGCGTCCGCTCTTGCCATGGACAAACAACGTAGCAAAGAAGTCTTTGCCGCTGCAGGTTTGCCAATTGTCAAAAGCATTATTGCCAAATCAGATGATGTGCGCGCAGCACACGTGATGAAGCCACCGTACGTGGTGAAGCCAAACAATGAGGGCTCCAGCGTTGGGGTCTATTTGGTCGATGAAGAAAACAACGGTCCACCGCAGCTGGACAATGACATGCCTGATGAAGTGATGGTTGAAGCCTTTGCACCGGGTCGTGAACTGACAACCAGCGTGATGGATGGCCGTGCGTTGACCGTGACGGATATCCTAACGACCGGTTGGTATGATTACGACGCGAAATACAAAGATGGCGGTTCAACACATATTGTCCCTGCCGATGTACCGTCTGAGATTTTTCAACGGTGCCTCGACTACGCTGTGCGTGCCCATGCGGCACTTGGCTGCAATGGTATTAGTCGCACAGATTTTCGTTGGAACGAAAGCAAAGGCGTTGATGGTTTGATCCTGCTTGAAACCAACACACAACCGGGCATGACCCCAACCTCGCTGACGCCAGAACAGGCGCAATCCGTTGGTATTACTTTCGGCCAGTTGTGCCGTTGGATGGTAGAGGACGCATCATGCAACCGCTAAACCATTCCCCACAGACACCGCGCCTTGATCCGGCCCCTTCGCGTTGGTCTTGGCGTTTGCAACGATTGATGTTGACACCTGTTTTCCGTTTCGGTTTGCGCGTTGGGCTCCCTTTTGTTCTGACCTTTGGCATTGGCCTGAACTATTTATCTAACCCCGTGCGCCAAGATGCGATTTCTGATGTGATAGCCAATACGCGTGCAAGCATCCAAGAACGCCCAGAGTTCATGGTTAGCCTTTTGGCGATTGATGGCGCTGGCACGGATTTGGCCGAAGATATTCGTAGAAACCTCCCTATCGACTTCCCTGTCAGCTCTTTCGATTTGGACTTAGAGCAGATGCGTGAAGCGATTATGTTGTTGTCACCCGTTGCTGAAGCATCGCTACGCATTCGCCCCGGTGGAGTTCTGCAAGTTGATGTCGTGCCACGTGTGCCCGTCGCCGTTTGGCGCAGCCATACATCTCTGTCGTTGCTTGATGCAAGCGGCGCACATGTTGCCCACGTTTCTTTTCGCAGTGATCGCGCAGAGTTGCCTCTGATTGCCGGCGAGGGGGCGAATGAGCATGTGGATGAAGCAATGGAATTGATCCGCACGGCGCAGCCTTTGGGCAAACGTTTGCGCGGTGTCGTACGAATGGGCGCGCGTCGTTGGGATGTCGTCCTTGATCGTGACCAACGTATTCTTCTTCCGACAACCGGTGCTGTGACCGCGTTAGAACATGTGATTGCCCTTGAGGGTGCACAGGATGTTCTGAGCCGTGATGTAGCCCGTATCGACATGCGCCTGTACGGGCGCCCAACAGTTAAAATGAACAATGACGCTACACAAGAATTGTGGCGCATCAGGCAGCTTCCGGAAAGTGGACAATAGGGTAATGATGGACCTTTATGACAGCCAGCGCAGCATGCGCAACATGCGCAAAATCGCGATGCAACGTGGTGTTGTCGCTATTTTGGATGTGGGCAGTTCTAAGATTGCGGCACTTGTGTTGCGATTTGATGGCTCAGCCAAAGTTGGGGATGATGGCGACATTGGCGCACTTGCTGGTCAATCCGGCTTTCGGGTTATCGGTGCGGCAACTACACGTTCACGCGGCGTTCATTTCGGCGAAATTACAGCGATGCAAGAAACTGAACGTGCTATTCGCACCGCTTTGCAAGCGGCGCAAAAAATGGCGGGCATCCGTGTTGATCATGTGATTGCGTGTTTTGCAGGGGCAGAGCCACGCAGCTACGGTTTGGATGCGCAAATTCAATTGGATGGCCAAGTTGTTGCTGAAGATGATGTCGCCCGTGTGATGTCGCAATGTGATGTGCCTGACTATGGCGGTGGTCGCGAAGTTTTGCATGCCCAGCCTGTGAATTTTGCGCTTGATCACCGTTCAGGCCTTTCTGACCCGCGTGGGCAGTTGGGCAATGAATTGTCAGTTGATATGCACATGCTAACTGTAGACGCTGCTGCGGTTCACCACGTTGCCCATTGCATCAAACGTTGCGATCTTGAATTGGCAGGCATTGCATCTTCAGCTTACGTCTCCGGTATGTCCACTTTGGTGGAAGACGAACAAGAATTGGGTTCGGCCTGCATTGATATGGGGGGCGGGGCGACCAGCATCTCTATCTTTATCAAAAAACACATGATTTTTGCGGATTCTGTTCGAATGGGTGGGGATCACGTTACGTCTGACATTTCACTCGGCTTGCAAGTGCCGACCGCGAACGCGGAGCGGATCAAAACATTCTATGGCGGTGTTCATGCCACTGGTATGGATGATCGTGAGATGATCGAAATCGGTGGTGACACCGGCGATTACGAACATGATCGTCGCACAGCAAGCCGCGCTGAATTGATTGGGATCATGCGTCCTCGTGTTGAGGAAATTCTGGAAGAAGTCCGCGCTCGTTTGGACGCTGCTGGCTTTGAACACTTACCAAGCCAGCAAATCGTCTTGACCGGTGGAGGTAGCCAAATCCCTGGTCTTGATGGTCTTGCAAGCAAGATTTTGGGGCATCAAGTGCGCCTTGGGCGCCCATTGCGTGTACATGGATTGCCACAAGCTGCGACAGGGCCAAGCTTTGCTTCAGCGGTTGGACTTTCTCTGCTTGCGGCCCACCCGCAAGACGAATGGTGGGACTTTGATATTCCTGCAGATCGCTATCCTGCCCGTTCGTTACGGCGCGCTGTGAAGTGGTTCCGCGATAACTGGTGACCCCTATATTTGCCTGATCAAACCAAATGACGTGGAAAATGGCGAAAAACCGCCCACATTTTGCGTCAGTATTGCGTTTTTTGGATGACGCTGCCGTTTGTTTTCGGTAAGATACCTGTGGATAAGGCATAAAAACACCTGCAAAGCGGGTCACAAAACAGGCGGACGCTCTAATGACACTCAATCTTTCGATGCCCGGACAGGACGAATTGAAACCTCGTATCACCGTGTTTGGTGTCGGGGGCGCTGGCGGTAACGCGGTCAATAATATGATCGAAAAACAGCTTGATGGCGTCGACTTCGTCGTGGCGAATACGGACGCTCAAGCCCTTCAGCAATCAACTTCTGAAACGCGCGTCCAGCTTGGTATTAAAGTTACTGAGGGTCTAGGTGCAGGTGCGCGTGCAAGCGTTGGCGCTGCTGCTGCCGAAGAAAGTATTGAGCAGATCGTCGATCATTTGGCTGGTTCACACATGTGTTTCATCACCGCTGGTATGGGTGGTGGTACTGGGACCGGCGCTGCGCCAATCATCGCGCAAGCCGCGCGTGAGTTGGGTGTTCTGACCGTTGGTGTTGTAACAAAGCCATTTCAGTTTGAAGGTGCCAAGCGCATGCGTCAGGCTGAAGATGGCGTTGAAGCTCTGCAAAAAGTTGTCGATACGCTGATCATCATTCCAAACCAAAATTTGTTCCGTTTGGCGAATGAGAAAACAACATTCACCGAAGCCTTCTCGATGGCGGACGATGTTTTGTATCAGGGCGTTAAAGGCGTTACCGATTTGATGGTTCGCCCCGGCTTGATCAATCTAGACTTCGCAGATGTGCGTTCCGTAATGGACGAGATGGGCAAGGCGATGATGGGTACTGGCGAGGCAGAAGGTGAAGATCGCGCGATCCAAGCTGCGGATAAAGCTATCGCTAATCCATTGCTGGACGAGATTTCGTTGCGCGGCGCAAAGGGCGTTCTGATCAACATCACTGGTGGTCACGACCTTACATTGTTTGAACTTGACGAAGCCGCGAACCGCATTCGCGAAGAAGTGGATCCAGAGGCCAACATCATCGTTGGTTCAACATTGGATACAGAGCTTGGCGGTATGATGCGCGTCAGCGTTGTTGCAACAGGTATTGATGCAACAGATGTTCATTCTGAGATGCCTGTGGCACGTCGCAGCATGTCTGCGCCGCTTCCGGCGAGCTTTGCGGCAGAAGAGCCAGCGGTTGCTGCGCCCGTTGTTGCTGAACCTTCGTTCTTTGAAGATTTGAATGTTCAGGAAGCCGCTGCAGCTGACATGGCCGAAGATATCTTCGAAGATGTTGCGGCAGATTCACATGAAGTGCCAGCACCAGCTTACCAGCCTGCTGTCTCAGAGTTTGAGCCACAGCGTGAAGAAATTCAACACGTTGAACAAAGCGCATTTGTTGCACCGGGTGCTCCAGCACCGGGTACGCCGTCACCTGAAGCTATGGCACGTTTGCGTGCTGCAGCTGAACGTGCGGCACCAGCACCTGCTCCTGCACCACTGCAAGATGCAGAGGCGGATCGTCCGCGGTTTGGCATAAATTCTTTGATCAATCGTATGACGGGTCACACTGATCAGCAGCAACCAGAGCCACAGGCCGTACGTCATCAGCCACCGGTTCAACAACAAGCTGCGGTTGCACCTCAGCCCGCAGAGGCGGTTGATCCAGACCAAGAGCGGATTGAAATTCCAGCATTCTTGCGTCGCCAAGCTAACTAACGCTACTTTAATGATTTTGAGAAAGCCGCCTTTGGGCGGCTTTTTTTCGTGTTTAATCGTAGGCTTGTGCGCTGCATGGCGCAATATTGCCGATGTGTCACATCCATGTTTCAGAATGTTGCAATGATTGAGTTGTGATTGTGAGTGCGGGTTCTTATTCAATCTACAACAAGCACGGGATTGTGCGTCATATTGAGATTCTTTTGCAAACAACTCTTAAATCCTCGATTAGCTTCTCAGGAAAAGGCCTGCATTCAGGCGCACCTGTTCGGTTAACGATTCTTCCGGCAGCGGCAGAGTACGGGATTTGGTTTGCACGCACAGACGTCTTAAAAGGGGATAATCTGATCCCTGCACGCTGGGATGCGGTCAACCGTTCCCCGCTTTGCACAAAAATTCAAAATGCTGCCGGCGTAGAAGTTTCTACTGTCGAGCACGTTATGGCAGCTCTTGCAGGTTGCGGTGTTCACAACGCTCTTATTGAAATTGATGGTCCAGAGGTCCCGATCGTGGATGGCTCTGCCGTGCCTTTTGTGCGTGGTATTATGCAGGCCGGTCTTCAAGTTTTGGGCGCGCCAGTACGTGCATTCGAAGTGATGCAAACAATTTCCGTAACAGAGGGTGGTGCGACAGCGAAGCTTGAGCCTGCTGATACGATGTATATCGACTTTCAAATCGATTTTGACGACAAGGCGATCGGCAGTCAGCGTAAATCGTTGCGTATGAACAATGGCAGCTTTGCACGGGAGTTGAGTGATAGTCGTACATTCTGCCTTCAGGCAGATGTAGAGGCGATGCAGGCTAATGGTCTTGCCTTGGGTGGGTCGTCTGGGGAAAACGCAGTTGTGTTCGAAGGTGACAAAGTTTTGAGCCCAGGCGGCTTGCGCCATTCTGATGAACCGGTACGTCATAAGATGTTAGACGCGTTGGGCGATCTTGCTTTGGCTGGGGCACCGATCGTTGGGCGCTACACGGGTACGCGGGCAGGTCACTCTTTGACTAACACATTGTTACGTAAGGCCTTTGCAACTCCAGGTGCTGTTCGAATGGTCGTATGCGACGCTGAAATGACACAGCGTTTACCTGGTTACGGACTTGTTTGGGACGAGGTCCCCCAAGTCGCTTGATCCTGAATGTCATTCGTAAAACTTTAGAATATTGCCTGTAAAAGTACATTGCGTGTTTGCAAGGTTTTGCATGTTAAATTAGTGTGCTAATACCAATCTAACAAAGCGAAAACGAGCAGGGTGAACGCGGTGAAGAAAGCAAACATAGCGAACGGTACGTCTCGGAAGCGTACAGCAGTCGCACTTGTTATGGTGGCAACGCTTGCAGCTTGTAGTGGTGGCTCTGATAGCCCCAGAGCAGGTGGATTTTTGGGCCAAAAATCAGAGCCGTTAGAAGTTTACTCGCCAGCACAGATTTTTGAACGGGGCGAGTTTGAACTTGAGAAAAACCGCGCCGACGATGCGGCATTTTACTTCGGTGAAATCGAACGTCTTTACCCTTACTCTGAATTCGCTAAGCGCGCTTTAATCATGCAGGCTTTTGCCTTTCACCGCGACGAGGACTATCCAAACAGTCGCTCAGCGGCCCAGCGTTTTATTGATTTTTATTCAGACGATGATGACGCGGCTTATGCGCAATACCTGTTAGCGCTGAGCTATTATGACCAAATCGACGAAGTCGGTCGTGACCAAGGGTTGACCTTCCAAGCGTTGCAATCGCTGCGCGAAGTGATTGAACGCTATCCAAACAGCGAATACGCGAAATCTGCGGTCCTAAAATTTGATCTCGCTTTTGATCACTTGGCTAGTAAAGAGATGGAAATTGGTCGGTACTATTTGCGTCGAGATAATTACGCGTCATCCATCAATCGTTTCCGAGTTGTGGTTGAGGATTTCCAGACGACATCACATACCCCAGAAGCATTGCACCGCCTGGTAGAAGCCTATCTTTCATTGGGCTTGGTCAATGAGGCACAAACTGCTGGCGCGATATTGGGTCACAACTTTCAGTCAACGGAATGGTACGAGGATAGCTATAAACTGCTTACCGGCAGAGGGCTTGAGCTGAAAGCGTCCGGTGATGGTTGGCTGCGCCAGATCTATCGTCAAATGATTAAAGGCCGGTGGCTGTAACAACGGGTGCACTGCGCCTGCACCTTGTGGAACATAGCTGATGCTACGCGGACTTGATATTTCGAACATGCTGATCATCGATCGGTTGGAACTTGCGTTTCAACCGGGCTTGAATGTGCTGACGGGCGAAACGGGTGCGGGTAAGTCAATCTTACTGGATTCACTTGGGTTTGTTCTTGGCTGGCGCGGTCGTGCTGATCTTGTTCGCCAAGGTGCGGATCAAGGTGAAGTGACTGCATGGTTTGATCTGCCAGCAGGGCATCCCGCACATGCCGTTCTTGAGCAAGCAGGTTTGCCCGCAAGTGACGAACTGATTTTACGCCGCATCAACACCTCTGATGGCCGCAAGACCGCATGGGTCAATGATCGCCGCTGTTCTGGTGAAGTACTGCGAACTCTTTCCGAGACACTGCTTGAATTACATGGACAGCATGATGACCGTGGTCTGCTTGATCCACGTGGGCATCGCGCGATCTTGGACGAATTCGCATCCTTAGAGAGTGCCAAGGCCAAGACGCGGAAAGCATGGGCCGCTATGGGCAATGCGCGCAAAGCATTGAAAGCTGCGACTGAAGCGATGGATGCTATCCGCGCAGAAGAAGAGTTTTTACGTCATGCGGTTTCTGAACTGGGCAAGCTGTCACCGCAACCAGGTGAAGACGAAGAATTAGATACCCGACGTCGGATGATGCAAGGTGCTGAAAAGATCCGTGATGATGTAATCAAGGCGCTTGAAGCACTTGGTCAGGACGGGGCCGAAAGTCGTATGGGTAACGCGCTGCGTTGGTTAGACGGCGTTGCGGATAAAGCTGAAGGTCATCTTGAGGCGCCTATTTCTTCACTAGGCCGTGCAATGGTCGAGTTGGATGAGGCAATGGATGGGATCGTGTCGTGTATCGATACCCTATCGTTCAATCCCTCCGATCTGGAAGACACAGAGGAACGCCTGTTTGCGATCCGTGCGATTGCACGCAAATACGATGTTGCGCCGGATGATCTGGCGAACTTGGCCAAGACGCTCGGTGCGAAACTCGCAGCCTTGGATGCTGGCGACGCTGATCTTGCAGATTTGCGCGCGGCTTTGAAAACAGCCGAAGCTGGCTATGACGATGCGGCGACAGCGCTCACCAATGCGCGCCGCAAGTCTGCTGGCAAGCTGGACAAAGCCGTCACTGCCGAACTGGCCCCTCTGAAAATGGACCGCGCAGTGTTTGAAACTGTGATTGAGCCAGAGACAGCCGGCCCAGAGGGTCGAGATACAGTTGCGTTCTGCGTTGCTACCAACCCCGGCGCACCATCGGGTCAGTTGAACAAGATTGCTTCTGGGGGTGAGTTAAGTCGCTTCCTATTGGCTTTGAAAGTGTGCCTGACCGACGGCCGGGCAGGGCTGACTATGATCTTTGATGAAATCGACCGTGGTGTTGGCGGTGCGACTGCCGATGCCGTCGGTCGCCGTTTGGCGGCTTTGGCTGAAGGTGGTCAGGTTTTGGTTGTTACGCACTCTCCGCAGGTTGCTGCCCTTGGAGCGCATCACTGGCGCGTCGAAAAATCTGTTTCCAAAGGGATTACAACCTCTCGGGTTGTTCCCCTTTCGCCGGATGACCGCGTTGATGAAATTGCACGGATGGTTGCGGGTGACACAATCACCGAAGAAGCGCGCAATGCTGCCCGTGCTTTGATCTCGAAGGCTGTTTAAGCAGCCAAAGTTGATCCGTGGGATGCCTTAGGCTTCCCCGATGCGTTCCTTTCGCTTAGACAGGATATACGCAAAGCCAGATCAGACTGTATACCATTTATGAAATCCTACCTAAGCACTCAGATGACCAACGCACTAATAGAGTTTCAAGAGGGCTGGAAAGTGTTGCGCCGCGAAGGACCGGGGCAAATTCAGTTTTGGTTTATTGCGCTCGCAATCGGAATTGCAGCAGGTTTCGCAGCGTTGTTTTTCCGCAAAGGTATCGATGCCTTACAGGCGTTTCTTTACGGTACAGATGATGTGCAAACCATCCACAGCTTTGCGCAATCCCTCCCTTGGTATTGGATCCTTGTAATCCCAGCAATTGGCGGCCTTTTAGTCGGTCTGATACTTCACAAGTTCACGCCTGATGCGCGGGCACGCAGCGTTGCGGATGTAATTGAAGGGGCTGCAATGAGTGAGGGGCGCGTTGAGACGCGTGCTGGCCTAGCTTCGACCTTTGCTTCATTCATTACGCTTTCTTCCGGTGGGTCGACCGGTCGTGAGGGGCCTGTTGTTCACCTCGCTGCAGTCATTTCTACAAAGGTTAGTCGCTATATCCATGCGGATGGTATTACGGGGCGCGATCTGTTGGGGTGTGCGGTTGCTGCTGCGGTATCCGCAAGCTTTAACGCACCGATAGCTGGGGCCTTATTCGCTCTGGAAGTTGTCTTACGTCATTTTGCGGTGCATGCATTTGCACCGATCGCTATTGCTGCGGTTGCAGGCACAGTGATCAACCGATCTGAATTTGGCGGAATGACAGAATACACGTTGAACGCTCCCGAAGGCCTTCAGTTTTACGTTGAGCTGCCTGCTTTTGTGATGCTTGGTTTGGTTTGCGGCATGGTCGCAGTTATCTTAATGCGCTCAATTTTTTGGGCGGATGATTTGGGGACACAAGTACAAAACCAGATTGGTTTTCCGCGATGGCTGCGGCCTGCGTTTGCTGGGCTCATGCTGGGCGCAATTGCAATTTTCTTTCCGCATATCATTGGCATTGGTTACGAAACTACGTCAATGGCACTCACAGGGCAACTGGGACTGCACGAGGTTATCGTATTCGCCGCGTTGAAAATCTTTGCAGTCGCAATCACGATGGCAGGTCGTATGGGCGGCGGGGTTTTTTCGCCCTCTTTGATGATCGGTGCGCTCACTGGATTAGCATTTGGATTAATCGCGACCAGCGTTTTTCCAGAAGTTTCTGGCACTGTTACGCTTTATGCCTTGGCCGGAATGGGCGCAGTTGCCGCCGCCGTTCTTGGGGCACCGATATCAACCACCTTGATTGTATTTGAACTGACTGGGGACTGGCAAACCGGACTTGCGGTAATGGTCGCAGTTTCTATCTCGACGGCGTTGTCCTCTCGCATCGTGGATCGATCATTTTTCCTCACGCAGATCGAACGGCGTGGTATCCATTTGGCTGCAGGGCCACAGGCTTATTTGTTGGCAATGTTCCGCGTTGCAAGCGTAATGCGCAAGGCAGATGATCCTCGAGCCGCTAACGAGGATGCATGTTGGGAAATGATCGGTGACGGCATCTATGTGGACGGCAATGCAACGCTGGAGGCCGCGATGCCAATCTTTGATCGCTCGTCTGTACCATTTATTCCCGTGGTGACATTAAGCGGCGAAGACAGCCCACCAGAGTTGTGGGGGGCCGTCTTCCATGTAGACGCGCTTAAGGCCTACAATCGTGCACTCGCCGCAACCGCGGCAGAAGAACATTCCTAAATCTTTATTAGATTGGCCGCGTTGCCGCAGTCAGCCATTTGGCGGCATTCTCAGATACACGATCTGCGAGGTATTCAAGAGTCTTCGCATGATACGCATTTAGCCAAGTACGGCTCTCAGCATCTAACATTTCCGTGACGATTAAGCGTCGATCAATCGGTGCAAATGTCAACGTGCGCCAATTTAACATAGCTCGATGACCATCGCCGCCTGTCAGCGCGGTTGCCTCTTCGACCACAATCAGGTTTTCGATACGAATTCCAAACTCACCTTCTCGGTAATACCCTGGCTCGTTGGAAAGGATCATACCCACTTGAAGTGGCACGTTGCTTGCCCGGCTTAGGCGTTGTGGTCCCTCGTGAACACTTAGATATGCACCGACGCCGTGGCCCAAGCCATGATCAAAGTCTTGACCTGCCATCCATAAGGGAAGGCGACCAATCATCTCAATATCGCGCCCAGCAAGGCCCTCTGGCCAACGCAGGCGGCTCATAGCGATCATACCCATCAACACACGTGTAAAGGCGACGCAGGCCTCCCTTGGCGGCGTTCCAATCGCAATGGTCCGCGTTATGTCCGTGGTGCCATCAAGATATTGCCCTCCACTGTCTAAGACGATCAGATGGCCATCATCCAAGGTACTGTCTGTTTCTTCAGTCACTCGGTAATGCATGATTGCACCATTTGGGCCAGTGCCGGCGATCGTCTCAAAGCTGATGTCTTGAAGTGCGTTGTCGCGGCGGCGGTAGCCCTCAAGCTGTGCAACAACTTGGGTTTCTGTCAGAGTGCCAGCGTCTTGGGCGTCAAGCCATGCAAGCAGCTCCACAATGGCGGCACCATCACGTAAATGCGCTTCAGAGCTGCCGGCAATTTCGGCGGCGTTTTTACAGGCCTTGGGAAGGGCGCAAGGCTCGTCGCCCCAGATCGCGGCTTTGCCAAACGCATCCGCGACGATCATCGGTACTGAAGATTTGTCCAAACGGACCTTTGCCGTCAGACCTTCAAGGTGCTTTAGAAAATCGGATGGGGGATGCACACGCACCATATCACCTAAGTGGTCCTCAAGCCCATCCAGTTTGGATGGTGTCATGAACAAGTCAACAGTGGTATCCGCATTCAAAACTGCAAAACCTTGGGCGATCGGATTACGCGGAATGTCGGCACCACGAATATTCAAAAGCCAGCACACTGAGTCGGGAAGGGTTATAACAGCGGCTGTTTGGTTCGCTTTTTTAAGGTCTGCGGCCAGCCGAGTGCGCTTGTCCTTGTGGCTCTCACCGGCAAACTCCATTGGATGAGCTTTTACAGCTTCACTTGCTGGTGCCGGTTGGTCTACCCAAATGCGATCAACCAGATTGTCACAAGGGATGAGCGTCACGCCTGTCCCGGTCAAAGCTGCGCGTGTCTGTTCAATCTGGGCTACTGTATGCAACCAAGAGTCAAACCCAACTTCTCCCCCACTTGGCAATTGCTCGACCAACCAATCGGCCAACGAAACTTCAGGCCACGGTACGGGTGTATAGTCTGATGCAACTTGTGATTTTATTTGGGTGCGGTAACGCCCATCAATGAAAACGCCCGCGCTGTTTATCAATGCTGCGCAAAAACCGGCTGAACCAGTAAAACCTGTCAGCCATGCGAGGCGCTCATCACGCGCGGAAACATACTCGCCTTGATGGACATCTGCGCGCGGAACTAAAAAACCATCCAAGCCTTCGCGCATCAACTCAACGCGCAATTCCGCCAAACGGGGTGGGCCTTGTTCAGGACGCGATGTCACCTCAAACGACTGAAACACTACACCACTCCTTCATTCACTCTACCCAGTAAACTCTCGCCTGAAAGGCGAAACAAGCCAGCGTTAGCTGGCCCGCTTCATGCCCATAACACGTGCCCGCGCACGTGGGTCTGAGTCAAACAATGCCGCCAATTGTTCGGTCATCGCACCGGCCAATTGTTCCACATCGGTAATGGTCACCGCACGATCATAATACCGTGTCACGTCATGCCCAATCCCGATTGCCAACAGTTCAACCGCGCGACGTTTTTCGACCATCTCGATCACATCACGCAGGTGTTTTTCCAGGAAGTTGGCTGGATTGACTGACAGTGTGCTGTCATCCACAGGCGCACCATCTGAAATCACCATCAAGATTTTGCGCGCTTCAGGACGGGCCACCATACGGCGGTGCGCCCATTCAAGGGCCTCACCATCGATGTTTTCTTTCAGCAGGCCTTCTTTCATCATCAAGCCCAAGTTTGGGCGGGCGCGACGCCACGGGGTATCGCCGCTTTTGTAGATGATGTGGCGTAGATCATTCAAACGACCTGGCTGTTGTGGGCGACCATCGTTCAGCCATGCTTCGCGGGCTTGACCGCCTTTCCATGCGCGTGTGGTAAAACCAAGGATCTCGACCTTCACGTTGCAACGCTCAAGGGTGCGGGCCAAAACATCTGCGCAAATAGCTGCGATTGAAATCGGACGACCACGCATCGAGCCTGAGTTGTCTAACAGCAAAGTCACACAAGTATCACGGAACTCGGTGTCCTTTTCGACTTTGAAGGACAATGGCGTTGTTGGGTTGGCAACGACACGAGCCAAACGTCCAGCATCCAACGTACCTTCTTCAAGATCAAATTCCCAAGACCGGTTTTGTTGCGCTTGAAGACGGCGCTGTAGCTTATTAGCCAAACGGCTCACAGCACCTTTGAGGGGTTCAAGCTGTTGATCCAAGTAGGCACGCAAGCGTTCCAGCTCAACAGGCTCTGCTAAATCTTCAGCGCGGATTTCTTCGTCATGCTCTGTCTGGTAAACCAGATAATCAGGATCAGCGTCTGAAACGGGTTGCGGGGCAGGTGGCTCCATCGGTGCCTCGCCGTCAGGCATTTCAGCCTCTTCGCCCATCTCTTGATCTGCCATCTCATCCATTGAGACTTGGGCCTGAGAGGCGTCTTGTTGCTCCTCTTGAGACTGCTCTGCAGACCCTTCGGTTTCTTCTTCTTCAGTGTTGTCGTCACCGGTGCTATCTGGATCTTGTTCTTCTTCGCCACCTTCTTCAGCGGTATCGTCTTGATCATCGTCGATCTGATCGGGATCTTGGCCCAATTGATCGCCGTAACCCAAATCCTTGATCATTTTTCGCGCGAATTTGGCAAAATCAGCCTGACTGTCCAAGATTGAATCAAGGTCTTCTAAGGTTCCGCCAGCTTGTTCTTCGATAAACGGACGCCAAAGCTCCATCACATTCGCAGCACCGGATGGAAGGTCGCGACCAGTGGCAAGGTGACGGATCAAATAACCCGCAGCCACGGCCAACGGCGCATCTGCAGCTTGTTTGACCTGATCATAGCCTTTGCGCATAGCGTCATGGGCGATCTTTGCGTCGATGTTTCCAGCAGTCCCAGGCATGTCACGTGCCCCAACGGCTTCGCAACGTGCTGTTTCCATGGCTTCGTACAATTCGCGCGCCATTTCCCCTTGGGGGGTATAGCGGGCATGGGTTTGACCATTGTGATAACGACGGTTTAGGGCCATCGCATCCGCAGTGCCGCGCGCGAGCATCACTTCGTCCCGTGTCATACGGCGCGATACCTGAGGCAGGCGCATCGCATCGCCTGATAAACCCGCAGGGTCGACGGAATAGCTGACGTTCAAATCAGGATCGTTGGCTAATACCTTGGTGGCCTCAGAAAGTGCCTTTTTGAACGCGTCTGCTGGATTGTCGGATTGGGTCATTGGCTTAGCCCTGCTTTATGTTCGTTCAAAAGTGCGCGGCCAACTGCGAGATCGGTCAACAACGCAACATGCACATCAAGAGCATCGATCACGGTATAACCCACATCACGCCCGTCGAACGCTAGGTTTAAATCGGTGCCCGCCAAAACAATAGCCTCGGCACCTTGGTCAATCAGCTTGCGACCTTCTTCAATGAAAAAGGCGCGCTGTGTGTCACTGCAATCGCTCGAAAGAGCCATCTCTATATAGGTTTCGCCCACAAGGTCCAAGGTGTCGGTGGGGGGCAAAGCGCTGGTCTGCGACAATTGGCCGTAAAGCTGTGTGTTCATCACAACCTTGGTGCCCATCAAACCAACGGTTTTGATACTTTGGCCGGCAAAGTATGCATCTAACGGGGTGACGGCACTGACCATCGGCAGAGAAGATAGGGCAACTGTTTCATCAAAACAAAAATGGCCACCAAGCGAGGTGATCACTGCGCAATCCGCACTTGCTGCTTTCAGTCGGTCAATAAGCTTTGCATAAGCAATGGCTTGGGCATTCTTGTCACCCGCCTCGTTGTTGCGGATCAGCTCATTCACATTGGCGTTCACGATGGTCAGATCCAGCACACCACCCGCATCACGAACAGCAGCGCTAAGGCGCTGGTAGTAAGCGACGGTTGATGCAGGACCTATCCCACCGATCATTCCGATATGCATGTTGTCTCCCTATTGGGCGTTATCCCAAGCTGACGCTTGCGGCACTTTCTGGCAATTCTTCATCGAACAAGCGTTGATAGAACTCAGCAACCGTCTGGCGCTCTAGCTCGTCACATTTGTTAAGGAAGGACAGGCGGAATGCATAGCCAACATCGTTGAAGATCTGTGCGTTTTCAGCCCATGCAATGACGGTACGTGGTGACATAACTGTCGACAGGTCGCCGTTCATGAATGCGGTGCGGGTCAGGTCGGCAACGGTGACCATCTGCTTGATGATCTTGCGGCCAGATTCTGTGTTGTAGTTCGGGTTCTTGCCCAGAACGATCGCAGTTTCTGCATCGATGGAAAGGTAGTTCAACGTGCTGACCAATGACCAACGGTCCATCTGACCTTGGTTGATCTGCTGTGTGCCGTGGTAAAGTCCGGTTGTGTCGCCCAAGCCAACAGTGTTCGCAGTTGCGAAAATACGGAAGAACGGGTGAGGGGTGATCACTTTGTTTTGGTCAAGCAATGTGAGCTTGCCGTCTTTTTCCAAAACGCGCTGGATCACAAACATAACGTCTGCGCGGCCTGCGTCATATTCATCAAACACAATCGCAGTTGGGTTGCGCAGGGCCCATGGCAGGATGCCTTCTTGGAAGTCTGTTACCTGTTTGCCGTCTTTCAATTTGATGGCGTCTTTACCGATCAAATCAATACGAGAGATATGGCTATCCAAGTTCACACGAACAGAGGGCCAGTTCAAACGGGACGCAACCTGTTCGATGTGCGTTGATTTGCCTGTACCGTGATACCCTTGGATCATAACGCGACGGTTGTGGTTGAAACCTGCAAGGATCGCTAGTGTTGTATCGGGATCAAACTTGTAGGTGCTGTCCTCTTCAGGAACGCGTTCTGTGCGCTCGGCAAAGCCTTTGACAACCATATCCGTATCAATGCCAAAGACGTCACGAACAGAAATATCCTGCTCTGGTTTTGCGTTGATATCCATTGCGTTGTCGGCCATGCGCGTCGTCCTTCATTATATATGTAATGGCCTCAAATAGGGCCGTACCTCGTGGTGCAACATATCTTTCACAAGGACAAGGGGAAGGGCCAATAACGTGACCTAAATGAGGCCAGTTCGCAGCAACATCGTCTAAGTGGAGATATATTCGAGTAGCTTAGCTAGGGCGATTGGGCAGGGGATAAAGGCTGCCCAATCGATTTTGTGGCCGAGACGTAGGTCAGTCTTTAAAGCTGCGGCTGCCCTTTAGTTGGTCCCACGCCCATACAACTTCTTGCAATTGTTCTTCTTGAGAGCGGTCGCCACCGTTCATGTCAGGGTGAAGAATTTTAATCAGCCCTTTGTAAACTTTGCGAATTTCAGGTTTGGTCGCGTTGTCAGCGACTTCCAAAATCTCAACAGCGCGGCGTTCCATAGGTGGTAGTTTCTTACCAACAGTTCCGCCTTTACGGCCCGGGTTCTGGGTGGAATTGGCACCCAAAACTTGATGCGGGTCCTCAATACCCAAACGTGCCCATGCGCGGGCTTCTGGGTCGCCGATGGGTTTGGTTGGGCGTTCCCATACCTTATCTTCTGACTGCTGGGCGTTGATTTCAGCCTCAGTGGTGCCGTCAAAAAAGTTCCATTTTAAATTATATTCACGCACGTGCGCTTGGCAAAACCAAAAGAAATCATCTAGCACGTCTGGTGCTTTGGGCGCGCGGTACTTGCCAGCTTCCTGACAGGTGTCGTGATCGCACAAGCGCGTCGATGTCTCGGACGCACCGGACATGCCGCGGCGACCGCGGGGATTTTTCTTTTTCGAGGTGGATACGGACATATCGAATCCGAATGGATCGGGCTTTGGCATCAGTTGGACCTTTTCGACTCTGGCGATACACCTTAGAAGAATGGTTGGCAGTGTGAAGGGGCTAGGAACAAAATGAGCGAAAAAATGTCTGTTGCAAAAGAGATTGAAATGCGTCTGCGCGAAGGGTTGGCCCCACATTCGGTGGAGGTAGTTGACGATAGTGAAAGTCATCGCGGCCATTCTGGGTTCCAAGAAGGCGGGGAGAGCCATTTTAACGTGATGGTTCGCGCGACTGCATTTGAAGGGAAATCACGCATCGCGCGCCACCGACTGGTGCATAGCACTTTAGGCCACGAGTTGATCGGGCGTATCCATGCCTTGGCAATGGATTTAGACGTTTAAACTATACGTTAAGTATCTGAATTTGCGGACGTACGGCGATTTGCAAGGGATTGCAGTGAGTCCGTCATGCCCGCCACTTCACTGGTCTCCTCCATGCCATTGTCGACCAGCATTTGCGTAGCACCTTCGCCACCGGCTGGGTGCTCGGAAACTACAGAATCCATGGAATCCACCATATCATCAGCGTCCAACTCGGTGCCTTGATCAGCCACGTTAGGCGCAACAAGCACCTCAGGTGAGAAGGCCGCTGCGTTGTCCATGCGGGGTTTGCGGAACACCAAAACATTGCGCCACTCGGTGGTCGAGCCGGTAAGGCCAACGCGTTCTGTTGAGGGCAAAGTTTCAGCGCGTTGAAACTCCCAACCCTCATCACCCATCCGGTTCATCAGGTCTTCGACAGCGTTGGAAAAACGCGCTTCTGGGCCTTTAACGCCCTTAGCCTTAAGGCCTTTGGTCGGGGCTGGAATAACGCGATATTGATATATGGACATGACGCACCTTTGGAATTCAGCCGCAGATATAGCAGGGGCGGGATGCAGGTAAAAGCCCCTGAAATGAACGTGAATGCAACGTCGGTATTTGTTCTGTGGGCATGTCTGTCATTGCTTAGCGCGAAATCTGTTCAAATTTCGGTGCAGATCAACGAGAGACCGCAAGAATTTAACGGGTGCGGATCTGAACCGCCCTGAGTCTGGTGGGATCCAAGCCATCAACG
>DLQI01000154.1 GCA_002478745.1 Rhodobacteraceae bacterium UBA7436
GGCAGATTTGATGGAAGGTCTTGGGCGTCCTTTGGTTGATTGGTTGGCAGAAACAGCCACTGGTCGGGCGGTTCAACACTCTGAATTTCTACGTCTGAAACGCAAAGACAAAGAGATATTTGTCCAAGTTGCTTTAACGCGGGTTGTGGATGATGACACGACATCGATTGTTGCCGTTCTGACAGATGCAACACAGCTCAAAACACTCGAAAATCAGTTTGTACAAAGTCAAAAGATGCAGGCGATTGGGCAGCTTGCTGGTGGTATCGCACACGATTTTAACAACCTTCTGACAGCCATTTCGGGGCATTGTGATCTTTTGCTATTGCGTCATGATCAAGGCGATGCAGACTATAGCGATCTGGTGCAAATTAACCAAAATTCCAATCGTGCGGCGGCTTTGGTTGGACAATTGCTGGCATTCTCAAGAAAGCAAACCTTGCGCCCTGAAATCGTGGATATGCGAGATACTCTTGCTGATCTTACACACTTGCTTAATCGATTGGTTGGCGAAAAGGTCAACTTAACATTGGGCCATGACCCAATTTTGAAGTCCATTCGCGCAGATAAGCGCCAATTGGAACAGGTATTGATGAATTTGGTGGTGAACGCGCGCGATGCAATGCCAAAGGGCGGCGAAATCCGGATCGAAACAGAAAGTCGAACGATTACTGACCCTACAAAACACGAACGCGTAACGGTGCCTGCAGGGGAATACGTTACCGTGCGTGTGCTAGATCAAGGGACGGGCATTAGCCCAGATATGCTTCAAAAAGTTTTTGAGCCCTTCTTTACTACCAAACGAACCGGCGATGGCACTGGCCTTGGCCTTTCGACGGCATATGGGATCGTAAAACAATCAGGTGGCTACATCTTTGTTGATAGTAAGTTGGGTGAGGGCACATGTTTCACACTGCTTTTCCCTGTAGCGGACAAAATCACTATTACTTCGGCACCCGAGGCCGCGCCCAAAAAGGATATGAGCGCAAACTTTGGCGAAGGTGTGGTTTTGCTGGTAGAAGATGAAGCACCGGTTCGTGCCTTTGCAAGCCGGGCATTGCGATTACGAGGTTACACAGTGCTAGAGGCGGATTCTGCCGAAAGCACCTTAAAAATACTAGAAGATGAAGGGCTGGCAGTCGACCTGTTCGTCACTGACGTCGTCATGCCGGGCAAAGATGGACCAAGTTGGGTCAAAGAAGCTTTGGTGATGCGAGCAAATGTACGAGTTGTGTTCGTATCCGGCTATGCAGAGGATAAATTTGATGACACGACAAACGTAATTTCAAACGCTGTGTTTTTACCAAAACCGTTTTCATTGAATGACTTGACAGACACAGTTCACCAACAACTAAACTGATTTGACACCACTATTGGATGCTTTCGTACAACTCAAATTCTGCTGCGCATTTGCGTCTGAAACGTGCTTCGACATCCGCGGACAAGGTTTGCGCAATCGTAGGTGACACGTTTTCTTGCTTCAGGTCAAATGTCACATTGAGGCGATCCGTCAGAAATTGCTGTAGCTTTGCCTGATCCTCGTACTTAAATAGATGAGTAATACCCGTTCCATTGGGCTGTGTTTCCATGAACTTGGATTGGGCACCAACATCGGCAAATCCGGGTTTTTTACCTTTCAGATAAGCCAACACGAAGTCATCAAAACTAATGCCTTGAGTTGAATTTGGCTTGCCCTTCATGAACGGGCGCTGACGATAGCGCCACCAACTTCCTAGCCAACTGATAGGCTCACGCATAACAGCTAGTAATTCCAACTCTACGTCGCAGACATTGGTGAACATTGGGCGCAAAAAGCGGTTGTAACGATAAACGGGCGCATGTTTCAGCATCGCGGGCTCTGAAATCACCATATCGGCACGATCGCGCAGTGCGGTTTCATAGGCTGTCGTGCCAGTCTTTGGGACCGATAAGAACGCGAGGCGCTCTTTATAAAAAATCAACATGTCAGCAGCCGCTTGTTTGAATTCGCTCTAAATCAGTTTGCGCAGGGCTGGGAAAACAATGCAATACTGTCCAACATGCCGAAGCCTTGTCGCCTAAACTCATACCCGAATTGTGGCGCAATAGTCGCGAGAGCCCCTCACCAAAAGATTTAGCTGAAAACCAGTTATTCATTTGGCTCGAGTACCTCACGCAAACGATCGCGCGCGCGTGCCAACCGCGACATAACTGTTCCGATGGGCCATCCCGTCAAATGCGCCAATTTCTTTGGCGATGTCTCGCCCGCGCACACATAGCGCATCAGACGTAACTGATTGTCGGGAAGTTGCTCGATCGCGTGCAATGTTTCAGCACAGATCAAACGATCCATTGCGATAGCGGGCGTGCTAGCGTCGTCGTCGTTTAATTCCTCAGGCGGCGCATGTCGGTGCCACTGCATACGCGCCTGATTGTGCAGAGTGCGCATCGTATAGGCGGGAAGGTTGTCGATTTTCTCGTGGCTTTTTTGGCGCGCAATCACGCGCACAATCGTATCCTGAACCAAATCTTCGGCGTCAGCCGGGTTATTGGTTAGCCGGCGCGCACGGCGTTTCAGGTTTGGCAGCAATGGGGTGAACGGGCAGGGCACGTCGCGTTTCATCTCTGGTCCTCCATGCTGTTGATGATGACAGCACCGCAGGGGATGAACAGACGGGGGTTTTCAGCCGATCAGAGCGTGGACCCCTTTTTGGGCTAAGGGCTGCGCATGGACCTCATTCGTTTCGGCGCAGACCCGCACAGGTCGCAAGGTGCGGGATGCAAACCCCAATTTGCGCATCATTCAAGGTGAGGGCCAAAACCGGTTCCTCGACAGAAACCACTCTGAAAAGGACGACACAGATGACAAACTTCAAAACAACCACCCTAATTGCAGCACTTGCTATCGCGGCACCAGCCGTTGCTATGGCACAAGCGATGGCAGACATCGATGTGAACGGTGATGGAGTGCTGACGATCGATGAAATGCAAGCCGTGTTCGATGACGTTTCAACAGACGGATTTTCTGCGATGGATTTAAATGCGGACGGTGTTCTGGATGTGGAAGAGGTCCAAGCGGCTCAAGAAGCCGGCCTGATGCCTGAAGGCTAAGACGATAGTCAGATCTGCAGAGGCACAGACAAAACGCAGCACCCGTGTGATCAGGTTATTGAACCTCTTCCTTTGATATGCAGATTGCGCCAGAATTCAGGCTGATGCCTAGATAGGTTTGAATGTATAAGGGTATAGGCGACGTTTACTGCCTATACCCTTTTCAATTTATCTAAGCGGGCAAGTGGATGTTGAACCTCGCGCGGATAGCGGCATCCAACACCGGATCAAAATGTGCCTTTGAGCGTTGGCTCAAGATTTCTTCTTTGCGTGCAATCGCGTTTTCGATCAAATCAGGCTTGTCTTTCTCAGCCCATTCCTTTGGTGACATCCGGTTCCCAAAGGTCGGATAGACACAATCCGTCTGCATCCTAGCAAGGGTTTGATCCGTTCCAAGGTAATGACCAGGTCCGCCCATGCAAACTTCAGTAATCTGATCCAACGCCATTGTTTCGTCATTGACCTCGACGCCACGCACGCAACGCAACGCTTGGCCAATAATGTCATCGCCCAATATGAGGGATTCATGGCAGAAGCCCAACAAGGACGCGTGCATTCCTGCAGCTTCGTAAACCATGTTCACACCTGACAGTCCGGCCATGACGTTTGAGCACATCTGTTCCCAACCCGCTTGCATGTCCGGCATTTTAGAATCCGTGGCACCTGCTGCAGCACCGCCCGGCAGGTCGTAGAACCGGTGCATCTGTCCGCAACCCGCAGTCAGCAATGCCTGTTCGCCAGAACCGATAGACATAGCACCTGTGCGCAAATCCAGTCCGAAAGGCCATGTGCCAAAGATCGCTGGTGCACCTGGTTTTACTGCGTTCACATAGACCAAACCTGCCAAACACTCTGCCACGGCTTGTACGATAGCGCCCGCAATTGTGGAAGGAGCCGTGGCACCAGACATACCGGCCGACAACAACAGAACAGGCATGCCTGCCTTGATGCATTCCTCCATAACTTGGCAAGACTCGGTTGCGAACTTCATCGGTGGCACAACAAAGCAGTTGGAGTTGGACATGAACGGACGCGCGCGCCATTTGTCTTCGCCCCCTGCAATCATGTGCAGCATTTCGATGGCGGGTGCCACAAACTCAGGTTCGGAAAAGGACATGCCAATGTGTTTTGTCGTGCCAGTGCAGGTCGCAAAGACACTGTTGTATTCCATTTCACAGTTGTCCGTGATGTCACGTGCAACCATCGGTCGTTGGCAAAAATGGATGTTGTCCAAGGTATCGCAGATATGGGCCGCGTCATGCAGGTCTTGGATCGTGGATTCACGATAATGCCGGCCATGGACGTCTACCAAATGAACTGCAGCGCCCGCAGTGCCGTAATGGACGCGGCTGCCGCCCAAATCCATGTCGTTAAGGCCGTCACGGCTGTGTAATGTCATGGAGCGGTTGGCTTTGGCAATCGTGTCCTCAACCAACGCACGGGGGAAACGGATGCGCCCGTCTTCGCCCTCAATTGCGCCGACGCTTGCAAGGTAAGCGACGCCTGAAGGCGGGGCGTCCGCCAACCCAATGGTTTCAAGGGCAGTCAGCGCAGCCTCGTGAATGTTTTGCACATCTATGTCTGTAAGGGGGTTATAACGCCCGCCGTCCATGCCTGGGCGAATGGGACGCATGCTTTCGGCCAATGGTGCTGCACGCGCTGCTCTGCGTGCGGCGCGGCCGCCGCTGCGGCCAGCGCTACGTGATGGGGTTTCGTCGTTCATGGGATATATCCTGTTGGGCTAATGGCTGAATTGACTTCAATTGCTGTCGATCAATTCAAAGCAGGGCGCCCCCGGGCCGCACGCCCACGTTCTGCGCCTATCGTACGCACAACCAGCTCAATTTTGCAGAAAGGTTCCTGCATTGCCGTCCTCCCAAACGTTCGTTGTATGAAGGGTGCCGCGAACAGATGTACCCTGTCGAGCCTGTTTGCGACCTATGTCGTTTTTGCATCATCAGCGGGGGGGGCGCAGATGTCATTCCATTTGGGCGTTCATTTGCTGCGTCAAATTGTGAGGTGGCGAAAAGGCGCGGGTCGCTTGGGGAATTAGGCGTTGGAATGCCGAAATGTAGAGTTTTGGAGGCATCCACTATGCCCTCAGAAATCGATCAGGCACGACCGGATCACGTTGTTGAATATGTCGACAACGAGATGAACAATGAACAGGATTTTGAAATGAAAACTCTAGTTACATTTGTAGCCTTAGTCACCGCCGCGACACCCGCATTTTCTGGCAGTATTGCCGAACCAGTCTATGATACCTCAGAAGTGGTCACCGAAGTGTTCGCGCCGGCGCCATCTTTTGGTGGTGAGTGGACCGGCTTTTACGGGGGTGTCCAGATCGGCAGATTGGATGTCGACGGGACAGGTGCCGCCGATGGTGATGATCTTGGATTTGGCGTGCATGCGGGTTACGATCATGATTTTGGCAGTTTTGTCCTTGGTGGTGAGCTTGATCACGATGTCACCGGCGTTGACCTGGGTGGTGCTACAACAGTTGATAACGTAACGCGGCTAAAACTTCGCGCCGGTTATGATATAGGGCGAACGCTTTTGTACGCGACGGCTGGCGTGGCGCGTCTTGATACCAGCATTGGATCTGAGAATGGCGAGTTTGGCGGCGTAGGTATGGCCTATCAACTGACAGACCAATTCGTTGTCGGGGGCGAAGTGCTGTCGCACAAATTTGACGACATCTCTGGTTCGGGTGTGGATGCGACGGCAACAAACCTGGCCTTGCGTGCATCGTTCCGTTTCTAATTTGATCAAGTTATTGGGGGCACACATATGTGCCCCCATCATTTCACCAGCGTCCGGATGCACCGCCACCGCTAGAGCGGCCACCACCAAACCCGCGTTTTTTTGAGCTAGAGCGGCGGTTGATCACATAGGTTGAGCTTTCGGAATGGTCACAACGCCCACAGTGCAGCGTTTTGTGCCCCGATCCTTTTGCGTCGCTGCTGGCATTGCGCGTGGTTGTTCGCCTGACGCTTAGTGCACCGCGGTGCATACAGGATGGGCACTTGCGCAGTTTGATCACCCTATCACCCAGCCAGCGGCGGAAGGTGAATACAACAGCCGCGAAAAGGCCAACGATGAATACCAGCGGGCTGTCGTTTGATTTTGGGGCAGGTTGCCCCAACGCATAGGGACGGGCTAGCAGGGCGATTGTAACCGCTACACCGTCTTTGATCCCACGTGCGTATTTATCGCTGCGAAAAGATGGCAAATAACTGCGGTCAATGACCCGACCAGCCTCGTTGTTCCAACTTGCATCATAGCCCGCACCCAGCTCAATCCGCATGGCGCGGTCATCTGGTAGGACCAAGACCAATATGCCGTCATTGCGTGTTGCATCCCCAATGCCCCAGTCGTTGAACAGATTGGTGGCGAATTCTTCCAGTGTTTCGTCAGGCGCATAGGGTGCTTGGCTTTCCAGCGTGACAACGGTCATTTGAATGCCCGTATCGGCCTTCAACAATTTCAGCATGCCGCGGACCTCTGCCAAATCCTTTGTATCGAGCAATTGGGCTAAATCGTTTACATGCGGCGAGATTGGCGAAGGATAGGGCTGTGCGATGCTGACCATTGGAAAGAGGCACAAAACCAAAGCATACAAAAAATGTCGCACCACGCTGTCCCTCAAACGATCAAAGTGTCCGCAAATTCACATAGGGTTTCTAGCGCCTGTACAAACGCACCATCCTCAATGGTCATCGCCACACGGATATGGCCTGCTGCCGCCGCGCCGAAGCTTTCACCGGGCATAACAGCGATATGGTGCGCGTCTAGCAATGCATAGGCAAAGGCTTCACCACTCATTCCAGTCGCACGAATATCCAGCATCATATACATTGCACCCTGTGCTGGGATCAGCCCAACGGTGCTTTGGTGCTCTAGGATTTCTTGGCCCAGCGCGCGGCGGCGGCGGAAAGGCGCAGCAATATCTTCCTCAAACGCGGGCCCTTGGTTTAGGGCAAAGTCACTGGCGTCCTGAATAAAGCCAGCAACGCCATATGTGGTGTGTGTGGCAAGGTTGATCAGGCTTTCGATCACTTCAGCTGGTCCAACGACCCATCCACACCGCGATCCCGTCATAGCGTGGGATTTGGACATCGAGCCCACAACCAAAGTGCGTTGTGCCATGTCGGGCAATGCGCGCGGGCTGATGTGTTCACCATCCCACACTTGAGTGTCATAGACTTCGTCAGAGATCAGCCACAGATCATGAGCCTTGCAGACATCTGCGATGCCTTCCAGCGTCTCAAGGGAATAGACTGTACCGGTGGGATTGTTCGGTGTGTTGATCAGCAGGGACTTGGCCCCCGCTGCACAGGCGTCGATATCACCAGCGCGGGGTTGGAATGCATCTTCTGCCCGTGTCTGGATCGCTTTGGGGATCGCCCCCACACCACGCAACGTTCCGGGGTAGGTGGCATAGAACGGATCAAGGTAAAGTGCGGTATCACCCGCGTCACATGCGACCATGTGCGCAGCAAACAATGCGGCTTGCCCCCCGGGGGTGATCAACACGTTCTCAGGAACTGTAGGGACGCCAGTACGCTCTTGGACACGTTTGGCCACAGTCTGGCGCAATGCATCTGTGCCAGGGACTGAAGCATAGCCAGTATGCCCACCCATAGCAGCTTTGTGCATATCCTGAAGAATAGGTGCGGCGGTGCGGATGTCGTGTTCACCAATGGTGAGCTCAACCACATCAATACCGTCTTTAATCATCTTACGGGCTTTGATGAACACCTCCCAACCGTCAGAACCATCACCCAGTAGGCCAGAGATACGTTGAGAGAGTTTCATAAGGTGTCATCCTGTAAGCGTGGCGTTCGACACAGGGGGACAGAGCCGCGCGATATTGTCAATTGGCTGTGTAGAGGGAAAGACAGCGATAAGGGCCATGTTCATAAATCAACATGGCCCGCTGATTGTTTTTAATCCAATTCAAGAACGATCTTACCGATATGTCCTTTTTCGCTAAAAGCACTTTGTGCCTTTGCGATGTCGCGTAGCGGATAGGCCTCAGCGACCAGAGGCGCAATTTCTTTGCGCTCGATCCGCTTTACAAGGTTCTTGAACACTTGTGGCTCAAGGATCGTGCAGCCAAAAAAGCTGAGGTCTTTGAGGTAGAGGGTGCGTACATCCAGTTCAACGATCGGACCAGCGATTGCACCAGCTACAGCGTACCGCCCATGAGGGCGCAATACATCAAGCAATGCGGGCCACTGGGGGCCAGCGACCAAGTCAATGACGACATCAACGCTATTTGCTCCGATAGCAGCAATTAGATCATCACCTCGATCAATGGTCTTCAGTGCACCCAATTCTAAGAGGGCCTTTGCCTTGGAGGCGCTGGTAACTGCAATCACCTTTGCACCACGCGCTTGCGCCAACTGAACAGTTGCGGATCCGACGCCACCAGATGCGCCTGTCACCAATACTGTCTCACCTTCGCGCAGGTTGGCACGCGTTAGCATATTTTCGGCTGTTGAGTACGAACAAGGGAAGGATGCCAATTCAGTGTCGGTCAGTTCGCAATCAATTGCGTGCGCGTATTGGTTAGCAATCCGAGTATACTGAGCAAAGCCACCGTCACACTTAGACCCGAAGTACCAAGGCGTCTCTAGCGTTTTGCCATTCACCTCACGAAGGCAGGGTTCGATCAATATGCGTTCGCCAATGCGGGCAGGATCAACCGCGGTGCCGACAGCAACAATTTCGCCGCAAACATCTGCGCCTTGAATGCGCGGGAATGTAAGGGGGGAACCGGTCCATGCTGCATCATCAGGAGATGAATCACCCTTTGAATACCATCCATTGCGCGTATTGATGTCCGTGTTGTTGACCCCTGCGGCTTTGACCCTGACGATTACATCGTTTTCAGAGGGGGCAGGTACAGCCAGGTCATCGCGCCATTCAAGCATTTCGGGACCACCGATGCCAATAAGAGCAACGCCAGACATTGTTTCGGGTAAAGCCATCTCAGTCTCCAATATTTTGAAAGCGGACACTCTTGGAATACCTCAGGACTGTCAATCTGAACGCGAAACGATCTTCCTGCGTTAGCCCCAACTACACCGCAGCCATGTGCAGTTTAACAGATGTAGACTTTCCCAAACACTTGACCCAGCGCCCCTTCACAGGCTAAGCATCCGCCATGACACAACGCGCATTCATTATTATTTGCTGCATTACCTGCTGAACCATTCCAGCGGGCCTTTCTGTCATTCCATCTTCAGACTAGAATTGTTAAGCCCGCGCTGACTTGCGTAAGGACGTACACCATGACTGACATTTATCTATACAACACCAAGACACGGACCAAAGGGCAGCAGTTCACGCCCATTGATGATAAAAACGTGCGGATGTATGTCTGCGGGCCCACGGTATATGACCGCGCCCACCTTGGGAACGCGCGTCCTGTGATTGTGTTTGATGTGCTCAACCGATTGCTGCGTCACGTGTATGGGGACAAACACGTCACCTACGTGCGCAACTTCACGGATGTGGATGACAAGATCAACGCACGCGCAGCTGAAAGTGGTCGCAGCATTGGCGATATCACGGATGAGACGATCCAGTGGTTCCTTGATGACATGGGGGCAGTGGGGGCGATCGAACCTGACCACATGCCACGTGCCACCGCCTATATCGCGCCTATGGTTGCTATGATCGAAGACCTGATCGCTAAGGGACACGCATATGCGGCTGAGGGACACGTGTTGTTCTCTGTCTCTAGTTACGCAGAGTACGGATCACTCTCTGGCCGTTCCGTAGATGATATGATTGCGGGGGCACGAGTAGAGGTCGCCCCATATAAACGCGACCCTATGGATTTTGTCTTATGGAAGCCCTCAGACGCAGACACCCCCGGTTGGGACAGCCCATGGGGCCGTGGACGTCCGGGTTGGCACATTGAATGCTCTGCCATGGCGCATGACCTGCTTGGCGCACAGTTTGATATTCACGGAGGGGGGAATGACCTGACCTTCCCACACCACGAGAACGAGATTGCCCAGTCCAAATGCGCTGGGCACGATTTCGCGAACGTATGGCTGCACAATGAGATGCTACAGGTAGAGGGCAAGAAGATGTCCAAAAGCCTTGGTAACTTCTTTACGGTCCGTGATCTGCTGGATCAGGGGGTATCGGGAGAGGTCATTCGCCTTGTGATGCTATCCACGCATTACCGCAAACCTATGGATTGGACAGAGACCAAGCGTAAGGAAGCGGAGAAGACATTAAGTGACTGGATGTCTATTCTGCAAAAGCACGGGTACTCTGCCAAGACAGTAGAGATGCTAAAGGCTGCTGGGGACTGGGCTGCGGATGCTGAACTAATGGGTGTTCTAGGCAATGACCTGAACACACCGGGCGCATTGGCACGTTTGCATGTTCTGTCTAAGGGCCGCACTGCCGAAGCCCTTGCACTCTTTGCGCATGGGCTAGAGACCTTGGGCCTTGTGTCTGATTGGGGCGCGGTTGAAGCCTCTGCTTCTGACGGGGATGATCTGGCCGATTGGATTGCCCCTGTGATTGATCGTCTGTTGGTCGAACGTAGCACGGCACGCGCCGATAAAAACTGGGGCGAGGCGGATCGCCTAAGGGATTTGCTTAATGCTGCGGGTGTTCAAGTCACAGATATAGCGGGTGAAGCCAGCTGGGCCCAAGGTCCAGACTTTGACCCAAGCGTGTTGGAGGCCCTCAAATGACCCGCGAACGCCTCTACCTTTTCGACACCACCCTGCGCGATGGGCAACAAACCCAAGGGGTGCAGTTCTCGACCTCTGAGAAGATCCAGATCGCGAACGCCTTAGACGTGCTGGGCATCAACCATATTGAGGGCGGTTGGCCCGGTGCAAATCCGACCGACAGCGCCTTCTTTGACGAGGCCCCCAAAACCCGCGCTACAATGACTGCCTTTGGCATGACCAAACGCAATGGGATCTCTGCGGAAAACGATGATGTACTGGCGGCGGTGATCAATGCCAATACGCCCGCGGTCTGTCTGGTTGGCAAAACCCACGAATTTCACGTCACCACCGCGCTAGGCATCACGCTAGACGAAAACACTGACAATATTGCCCGCACATTTGCCTATCTCAAAGCACAGGGGCGCGAGGCGATCTTTGACGCCGAACACTTCTTTGACGGATACAAATCCAACCCAGCGTACGCGCTTGAGGCCATCAAAGCCGCATATGACAATGGCGCACGCTGGATCGCCTTGTGTGACACCAACGGTGGAACCTTGCCCGCAGATGTGGGCCGTATCACAGCAGAAGTGATTGAAGCGGGTATTCCGGGCGACCACTTGGGTATTCACACCCACAACGACACCGAAAACGCTGTGGCCTGTTCTTTGGCTGCTGTGGACGCAGGTGCGCGCCAAATCCAAGGGACGTTGAACGGGCTGGGAGAGCGCTGTGGCAATGCCAACCTTGTGACCCTGATCCCGATCTTATTGTTGAAAGAGCCGTACGCCAGCACATTTGAAACCGGTGTGCCCGCAGATGCATTGCAAAACCTATGTCGCACCAGCCGTATGTTGGACGAAATCCTGAACCGCGTCCCACAAAAACAAGCCGCCTTTGTCGGCTCCTCGGCCTTCGCGCATAAGGCGGGGCTGCACGCCAGTGCAATTCTGAAAGACCCAACAACTTACGAACACATCGAGCCATCGTTGGTTGGCAATGAACGTGTGATCCCGATGTCGAACCAAGCAGGGCAATCCAATCTGCGCCGTCGCTTGGAATCCGCAGGGATCGAAGTTGCGCCAAAAGACCCTGCATTGGGTCGCATTTTGGACCGCATCAAGGTGCGGGAAGCCGATGGATATTCCTATGACACCGCGCAAGCCAGTTTTGAGCTGTTGGCGCGCGATGAACTGGGCCTGATGCCAGACCTGTTTGAGGTGAAACGCTACCGGGTGACTGTCGAACGTCGCAAAAATAAACGTGATCAGATGGTTAGCCTGTCTGAGGCCGTGGTTGTTGTGAAGGTGAACGGCGAGAAAAAGCTGTCTGTCAGTGAATCCATGGACGAAACAGGCGGTGATCGTGGTCCTGTGAATGCTTTGTCCAAGGCATTGGCCAAAGACCTTGGTCCGTATCAATCAATGATCGACGACATGCACCTTGTCGATTTCAAAGTGCGTATCACTCAAGGCGGGGTCGAAGCCGTGACACGCGTGATCATCGATTACGAGGACGGGCAGGGCAACCGTTGGTCCACAGTTGGTGTCAGTGCGAACATAGTCGACGCATCGTTTGAGGCGTTGCTTGATGGTATCCGTTGGAAAATCTTGCGCGATACACCCATCAATAAGTAACCTTGACGTTACATTTTTATGCCTCTAGTGTAACTCATAGGTTACATTGGGGGCGTAAGATATGGCACTACAAGATACAGACATTTCAAAAGTTCGCACAATCCTGTTGGGTATCACGGGGCTTAGCTGTTTGGTTTATGCCATCTTGGCGATTGCGCAGAATGATCCGCAACCCATATGGTGGTTTATCCCGATGACGGCGGGTTTGCTTGCCAGTGTTGGTATCGCTATTGCTTTTCTTCTGGGTGACAGCTCTGCGCGGCAGATGGCACATGATGAGATGTATGATGAGCTGAACCACCGCGCACAGCGCCATGCCTATTGGATTGCTGTTCTAATGTACCCTATTTTTGCCGTCATCATCATGGCGACGGGCCTCTCATGGGAAACCACTTTTGCCGCGATGGGCACCCTTACAGGCGCGTCCTACTTATTACTGCTCACATTTTATGAATGGCGCATGTCATGATTGGGCTGCACAACTCCCTCAAAGAGTTGCGTAAGGTCAAAGGGTTAACCCAAGCTGACCTTGCGAGTACCGCAGGTGTGTCACGTAAAACGATAAACACAATTGAGAACAAAGTCTTTGTGCCCTCAACCGTACTTGCGTTGACCCTAGCCAAAGTTTTGGACATTTCTGTACATGACATTTTCGAGTTGGAAGAATGATGGTGAAAAAGATGCTTACAATGTTTCTTACCTCTGTCTTAGTCACGCTTGGCGTTGCTGTCCTTTTGGTGGTCACAGACCCGATTAAAAAGCGACCGCCAATCAAAAGCTTGGATTTTGACGCGGCACTTGGCCAAGATTTAAGCGACCTACCTGAAACTCAACCCGTCACGATGCGTGATGGAAATACCATCGCAGTACGCCGGTATGGTGCAGGTGGCATCGATAAGCCCTTGTTGATCATGGTGCACGGTTCTGGCTGGCATGGGATGCAGTTTCATGGGTTGGCCAAAGGGTTGGCGACGCAAGCAGATGTCGTGGTCCCAGATTTGCGTGGACACGGCGTGACCCCATAAAGGCGCGGTGACATTGATTACATCAACCAGTTTGAGGACGATTTGGCGGATCTGATCAAAACGACCGCACAGCCCAATCAAAAGGTTGTCATGCTTGGTCACTCCTCTGGTGGCGGCCTTGTGGTGCGCTTTGCTGGCGGGAAACACGGTGAAATGATTGATCACGCTGTGCTTTTGGCCCCATTTCTAAAACACAACGCGCCCACAACGCGCGAAAATTCAGGTGGATGGGCACATGTATATCTTCGACGCCTGATTGGGTTGTCGATCTTGAATACTTTCCGCATAACGGCCCTGAACCATCTTGGTGTGATCCAATTCAGTATGCCACAGCAGGTTTTAGACGGACCTTTGGGTGACACTGCCACTACGCAATATAGCTATCGTTTGAACACTGGCTTTGCGCCGCGCGGCGACTATTTGTGCGATATTGCTGCACTTCCAGCCTTCACTGTCATAACTGGATCCGCGGATGAATCATTTGTCGCGGCACAATATCAACCTTTGATGTCATCTGTGACTGGCAAGGGGCGCTATCTGGTGGTACCCGACATCGGGCATCTTGCGATTGTGGATGCAGATGAAACGCTTGCTGCGATCAAAGAGGACCTCAGTGGAATTTAACGATGATATAAAAGCCTGCGCTGGCTTGGTTGAACGGGGCGATCCGGAGCGCTTTCGCACTGTGATGGCAGCCCCGTTGGCTGCGCGTCCTGTGATGTTTACGCTTTATGCCCTGAACGTCGAAGTTGCACGCGCACCATGGGTAACCAAAGAGGCGATGATCGCCGAGATGCGTTTGCAATGGTGGCGCGATGTCTTGGAAGAAATCAGTCTGGGCAAAGCACCGCGCAGACATGAGGTGGCCACACCCTTGTCACAAATTCTCACGCCCGGCGATGCCAAGATGTTAGATCAGCTGGTGGCGATAAGGCGTTGGGATATATACAAAGATGCCTTTGAAGATGCTGAACACTTTGATCGGTATATAGATCAAACAGCAGGGCATCTTATGGTCGCCACAGCAAGACGTTTGGGCGAATGTGACGAAGCTGTGGTGCGTGATGTGGCCTGTGCGGCTGGCTTGGCCACATGGTTCCAAGCGGTGCCAAAGCTTGAGGAAGAAAAACGTATTCCGATGGTCGATGGACGCGCAGAGGCGATCCAAGAGCTGGCGCAATCTGGCCTTGACCGCCTGACCAAAGCGCGCAAATCGCGCAACGCCGTGTCCAAGGCATCACGTCCTGCTTTGTGGTCAGCGCTATCTGCGCAAAAGGTGCTGCAACAGGTGATAGCGGACCCTTATATTGTGGCAGAGGGGGCGATACGCCCCGTTCAGGGCGACCTTGCTTGGGCTGCCTTCACGGGGCGCTGGTAGCTTATCTTAGGGCGCGGGCTTTTCTTCAGGCCGCGTCACCAACCAGATCAACGCACCAGCGGCGAGGACCAAGAACGGTGCCATCGCATAGTTCACCGCAGCCCAGCCTTGAACTGCGCTGCCACCAGAACAATTCATCAATCCGCCGGAGGCAAGCGACGCGATCGTGACGCCGCCAAAGACCAACAAGTCATTCAGGCCCTGCATACGTCCACGCTCGTGAACTGTATGTGCACCTGCCAACATGGATGTGGCCCCAATAAAGCCGAAGTTCCAACCAATACCTAGCAATATCAATGCGATAAAGAAATTGGGCAGGGCCACGCCGCTCAGCGCAACGATGCCAGCACTGCCAAGGATCGCAATGCCCAGCCCCATGATCTTTTCAACGCCAAAGCGGGCGATCAGGTGGCCGGTAAAGAAGGAGGGAATGAACATCGCCAAAACGTGGCCCGTGACCACATCCGCGGCAGTGCCCTTGGTGAACCCACAGCCCACAACGGCTAAAGGCGTCGAGGTCATGACCAAGTTCATCAAGGCGTATGATACCATTGCACAGATCACCGCGACCGCGATCCGTGGCGTTGTGATCAGTTCCCAACGGGTACGCCCTTTGGGGGTGTCTGCAGTCGGGGCCTCAGGTTTGGGCATATCCACGAATAGAAATAGGGCTGATCCGACGACATTGATGACGATCACCGCTAAATAAGTCCCTAGGAAAGGGACCACCATCGCGTCAGAAGTGACCTTGAACAGTTGCGGGCCAAGCACCGCAGCAACAAGCCCACCTGCCATAACGTATGAGATCGCCTTGGGACGGAATGCATCGGACGCAGAATCTGCCGCGGCAAAGCGGTAAAAACCCTGCGCGGACATGTAGACACCGGTAAAGAAACTCCCGACCAAGAATAATGGGAAGCTGCTGATGTATAAGGCGTAGGCACAAACAGCAGCACCAATAGCGCCACCCAATGTCCCCAACCAAAAACCAACGCGCCGGCCATGGTTTTGCATAATCGATGAAACAGGGGTCGCAGATAGCATCGATCCCAGCACGATCATCGAAATCGGCAAGGTCGCAAAGCAAACGTTTGACGCCAGCGATTGCCCAGCCAAGCCACCAATCGTGAAAATGAGCGGCATCTGCGCGCCCAATATTGCTTGGGCTAAGACCAAAACGGTGACGTTGCGAACGGCACGTTTGTGCGAAACGGGATCTGAATTTGAATCTGTCATGAATTCGCGATAGCCCTTAGGTTGAGCATGGGCAATAGGCCCTTGCTTTAACGCTAGGTAAAATGATGAAGCTGCTGTTGATTGCGGGAATGGGGGAAAGCGTCGCTTTGGCGCGTGAACTCTCTGTAATTGAAGGGCATGAGGTCATTTGCGTGACGGAAGGGCGCGCAGTCGCCCGCGCCGAACCACCTGCAAAAATATATGACGGTACATTTGAAACTGATGCGGATTTTGCCGGATACGTAGCCTCTGAGCGGTTTGACATGGTTGTGGATGCGGCCCATCCGTTTGAGGCCCGCCTTGGCACCATCGCACGCGGTTTAGAACTGCCTTACCTGCGCGTTATCCGCGAAGAATGGACACCCAAGCAAAATGAAGACTGGATCAGTGTTACCTCAATGAAAGAGGCTGTTGCTGCCCTCCCAAAAGGCGCGCGTGTGTTCCTTGCCACGGGGCGGGGCAGTGTTCATGCGTTTCAGGATCGCGCCGATGTATACGTCATGTGCCGCCAGCTAGAACAACATGACCGTGCCTTTCCCCTAGAAAATGGCGAATACATATTTGGCGAAGGTCCGTTTTCAGTGACCGCAGAAATGCAAACACTTCAATCTCTTAAGGTAGATTGCCTGATCCTGCGCAATTCAGGCAGCGTTCAGGGACGCAGCAAAGTCGATGCCGCTGGTAACCTTGGGATAAAGGTTATTATGATCCAAAAAACTGATATGGGCGTGCCCCAATTACAAACGGCAACATTCATGGATGTCGCAAAACGGGTGGCTGGTTATGCGGATCATTGAAACAGACGCGGATGTTGCTGAAGGCGCTGCGTGGCTTGCCGCACACCATGAACGCCTTGCCTATGCGTTGTCCGAAACGGGGCCACTGCCGTTGCGCCGCAGACCTGATGGCTTTGCCCAATTACTTAGTGCGATCATTTCACAACAAGTGTCGGTCGCCTCTGCCGCCGCAATCTGGAAACGGATGGAAGATGCAGGTCTAACGACCGAAGCCGCAGTTCTAGCCGCGGGTGAGGATGGACTGCGCAGCGCGGGGTTAAGCCGCCAAAAGATTGCGTATTCCCAAGCCCTCGCAGAGGCGCAGATTGACTATGATGCATTGCGCCACGCGTCAGATACTGACGTGATGTCTACCCTTACGGCTGTCAAAGGCATTGGGATTTGGACGGCTGAAATCTATGCGATGTTTTCGCTTGGGCGTTGCGATGTCTTTGCGCCGGGTGATTTAGCGCTGCAAGTCGCCGCCCAGGACCTTTATAGGTTGTCGGAACGACCAAAGGAAAAAGAGCTGCGGCAGATGTCACTGGATTGGTCGCCATGGCGGTCGGTTGCAGCGCGGCTGTTGTTTGCGTACTACCACATTGCAAAGGGCAGGGAAGGTATCTGATGACACGAGTATTGAATGCAGAGCGGCGCGAGCCGGTTTCGGGCGAAACACGATCTGTTGTTGTGTTTGTGCATGGCTACGGAGCCAACGGCGCAGACCTTTTGGGGTTGGCTGATCCACTGAGCGAGCACCTTCCAGATACCTTGTTTATCGCACCTGATGCGCCTGAATTGATCCCTGGTATGCCAAACGGATACCAATGGTTCCCGATCCCATACATCGACGGTTCATCCGAAGAAGAATCCGAGCGCGGCATGGACGCTGCCGTTGAGGATTTTAATTCCTTCTTGGATGCCCTGATGGTCGATGAAGATGTTCTTCCTGAACAGGTTGTTCTGTTCGGCTTCTCCCAAGGGGCCATGATGAGCCTGCACATCGCGCCGCGCCGCGAAGATGAAATTGCAGGCGTCGTTGCCATTGCAGGGCGTTTGTTGCGTCCAGATTTGTTGGCTGATGAAGTTGTAGGCCGTCCACCAATCTTGTTGGTTCACGGCGATCAAGATGATGTTGTGCCACCGCAATCCCTGCAATTGGCAGCCGAAGCCTTACAAGAAGCGGGATGGAAAGACGTCTTTGCCCACGTGATGCAGGGCACCGCCCACGGGATCGCACCTGATGGCCTATCTGTTTCATTAGCCTTTATGCGTGACAAACTAGGGCTCTGACCCGTCACCATAGCGTTACAAACTTAGCCTAATTCATACACGAGATGTTGTGGGGCAGCTTGGGGTTGCAAGCTGTCGACCACGATATATAGTCATAGGTGCAGGATCAGGGATCCGTCCCCGAGAATGCTGTTAGACACAGTATGGGTAAGGATGGCACGCAATATGGCCAATGACTTAGGCAGTACTCTTAACACCGATTTTCGCGCCGACTTGGTGGGCGGCCCCAGCGCGATGAGTAAACATCCGGCGTTGGTGTTGAATGCGGATTATCGACCGCTCAGTTATTATCCCTTGTCTTTATGGACATGGCAGGACGCGGTCAAAGCCGCGTGGCTGGATCGGGTCGATATTGTGGCGGAATACGATGACGTGGTGCATTCCCCAAGTACGGTGATCAGAATACCGTCTGTTGTTGTCCTAAAAGATTATGTCAAACCTCAAAAGCGCGTGGGCTTCACGCGCTTTAATTTATTTTTGAGGGATGAATTCAGATGCCAGTATTGTGGAAAGAGTGGCGAACTTACCTTTGACCACGTTGTTCCACGTGCCTCTGGCGGCGTGACCAGTTGGCAAAACGTTGTTGCGGCCTGTAGCCCATGCAATCTGCGTAAAGGCTGCAAATCGCTTCACCACACAGGAATGAACCTGAGGAAACCACCGCGCCAACCCGCCGCCGAGGAATTGCGCAACATGGGCCGCAAATTCCCACCCAACCATCTTCACGATAGTTGGATGGACTTTCTGTATTGGGATGCAGAGCTAGAGGCGTAATAGGGGGAGTTGAGGTTAACTTATCAGCGCTTATCGGATTTCCTGTTGCAACACCTGATGTTTTAGGCGGGGAATCATTTCCCATAGAATTTCTTTGCATCGTGGGCAAAACTTGGAAGCATCCCGAAGTCAAAAATTAAGACGCACTCCAAGGACCAACTGTCTTCGGATGAACAGCCCTCTTTGAGCACAACTTTGATTGCGACGTGACCTAAAGCACTGCATGTCGCAGCTAAGCTCATATCTCTTTCCAAAGGTTCCCAAAGTTTGACATCGCTCCATGGCTTATTTTGCAACGAGAGATGTTCGAAAAATTCGGTGAAGCCATCAGTCTTATTAAAATCATACGTACTGATTTTTTTGCTAGCTTGCATACTGGGCGTTTCGACTTCAACTTCGAAATAGTGCAGTTCTTTGTTCGAAAATTGTAGCGAAGATGCAGGGTTCGCGGATCTCAAAATAAAAGCGTTTGGCGCGCTTTTGGACTTTAAATACATCTTTACCCCTCTCGCGAATGTTTCGCCACAATAGCGTTTGGTTCCAACGAAGACAATTCTAACGTGCATCACATTACGCCCGTTACACGATGTGCGCGCTTCGTTTCGGAGCTGATAATCTCTCATAGATTGTGAATCCAATGAGGGCCTACTTAAAAAGCAATACCCAAGTAAACTTCACCCCGCCCGTTGCAACATCCCAAACAGATCGCGTGGGTCTTCTGGATCTGCCAGCAGATCAAGCGGATGGAACAGTTTGGTCGCTTTGATCTGATCGCGCACATAGCGCAGGGCGCTAAAGTCCTCGATTGCGAAGCCGACACTGTCGAACAGAGTGATCTGTGCCTCTGATGTGCGCCCATCGGCCTGTCCCGTCATGACCTGCCAAAGTTCAGTGACTGGATGATCCGTTGCCAATTGCTGAATTTCGCCTTCAATCCGTGTCTGTTCGGGATATTCCACAAAGATCTCTGAGCGATGCAGGATCGCTTCGGCCAGTTCTGTTTTGCCCGGACAATCGCCACCAATCGCGTTGATGTGGACACCCGCGCCGACCATGTTGTCGGTCAGGATCGTGGCATATGCCTTGTCAGCCGTGCATGTGGTGATGATATGGGCACCCTCAATGGCCTCTTGGCCGGTTTTGCAGGCGACAATTTTCATACCAGTGCCTTGCAAGTTCGCCGCACATTTTGCGGTGGCGGCAGCATCAATGTCATACAATCGCACCTCATCAATCCCAACGATGGCTTGCATGGCGGTTGCCTGAAATTCGGACTGTGCCCCATTGCCGATCATTGCCATGACGCGTGCGCCCTTTGGGGCCAATAACTTTGCCACAACAGCCGAAGTTGCCGCGGTGCGCAGGGCAGTGAGCAAGGTCATCTCTGTCAACAACACAGGATAACCACTGGCCACATCCGCCAACAACCCAAAGGCCACGACAGTTTGCAACCCTTCTTCGGTGTTCTTGGGGTGGCAGTTGACGTATTTAAATCCGTAATCAAGACCATCCGAGGTTGGCATCAACTCCATCACGCCATCATCAGTGTGGCTGCCGACGCGTGGTGTCTTATCAAAGCTTTCCCAGCGCTTGAAATCAGCCTCAACATAGCTGGAAATGCCTTTCAGCATGTCATGCAGCCCAATGTGTTGGATCAGCTTCATCATGTGGTCGACAGAAACAAATGGGACCAGTGCTTTGTCGGAGGGGTTTAGGTTGATCATATCAGTGTCCTTAATCAAAAGCGCGGGTAGGGCGGTCAAACACTTTGCGCCCCATGGCAGAGGCGGTCAGTTCGACCATTAATTGTGCGGTGCGGCCGCGTTCATCTAGGAACGGGTTTAGCTCGACCAAATCCAGCGACGTCATCAAGGCGCTGTCGTGCAGCATCTCCATCACCAGATGGGCTTCGCGCACAGTGGCACCGCCAGGGACAGTTGTACCAACGGCTGGGGCCACGGATGGATCAAGGAAATCAACATCCAACGAGACATGTAGCAAGCCGTTGGCGGCCTTCACGTCTGCAAGGAATTGGGCCAATGGCCTTGCAATCCCACCTTCATCAATTGCACGCATTTCATAACTGCGGATGGCCGTGTCCTGCATATCCTCGCGTTCGGCCTGATCCACGGACCGCAGACCAATGAGGCAGATGTTCTCATGCGGCACAGGGTGTTCAAATGTCGGAAACCCATCGAACCCTTCGCGCCCTGACAAATAGCCAACGGGGGTGCCGTGCAGGTTGCCGGAACTGGTGGTGTGGGGCGTGTGGAAATCCGTATGTGCATCAAGCCACAGGATGAACAATGGCCGGTCGGCTTGTGCAGCGTGACGCGCAACGCCCAAAACGGTGCCAAGCGATAGGGCGTGATCGCCACCCATAAAGATAGGTACACTGCCTTTCATTGCGGATTGTGCAGCGTCGGCCAGTGCTTCTGTCCACGCGATGTTTTCGGGAAGGGCGTATATCGTGTCAGACGGCGCGGCCTTGTGCGCATTGGGCGCGACATTGCCTGCGTCCTGGACGCTATGGCCTAATTCGCGCAATGCCTCCGGTAAACCGGCCGTGCGGTACGCATCTGGACCCATAAGGCATCCAGCGCGTTGCTTGCCACAATCCAGCGGGGCGCCGATAAGCGTGATATCATGTGTGTTCATTATTGGTCCCATTTTAGCTTTGAGAACAATATGATGAATGAATTGGTTGCATTGCAGTCATCAAATTGACCATAACGAAACCTAATTAAACGATATGGAAGAAGTTGTGAACGAAACGGATACCGCCATAATTGCTGCCCTTCGCCATGACGCGCGTGCTTCGCTGTCTGATTTGGCGGCAAGATTGGGCGTGTCGCGGACTACAGTCAGAGGGCGTATTGAGCGGCTGCGCCAAAAAGGTGAGATCGTTGGTTTTACCGTTGTGATGCGGCAGGACACATTAAGTGATCCCGTGCGTGGCCTGATGATGATCGGTATTGAAGGGCGTGGAACAGACAAGATCATTCGCCAACTCAACGGCATGCCCGAATTGAGGGCAGTTCACTCGACCAATGGGCGTTGGGATGTGATCGTCGAAGTTGGAACAGACACACTCGAGAGCTTTGACGAGGTTTTGACCCGCATTCGCAGGCTAGATGGTATTGTCGCTAGTGAAACAAGTTTGCTGCTTACAACACGCAAGTCGACTTAACGGCGTTTCATCGCCATCAGCCATAGACCACAGAGCACGATTGAGACGATGGCGTTCCAACCTGCCATACTGATGCCTGCCAGTTGCCATGGAATATCATCGCAGCGCACCAAAGGGGCCGCCATGATCTGAGCCAACAGATCATCCGCACTCATGTTGTCGATTGCGCTTGAGGTGCAGCTGGTGGGACCTTCAAAGATGCCCTGTTCAACACCTGCATGATAAACGCCAATGACGGCTGTGGTTGCTGTAGACAATGCACCGGCTAAAATGATGCCAGTGCGCAACCACGCATTCTCAAAGCTTAGCGCAAGCGCACCCAAAGCAATGGCAACCACGTGTGGGTAACGTTGCCAGATACACAGCTTGCACGGGGCCATACCGCCAATATGTTGAAAGGCGAGGGCCCCCAACATCAATGCGGCAGAGCCAAGAGCCGCAGCCATAAAATACTGTTTTTGGGTCATAGGAACTTCACCGCTGCAAAACCGGCGACTAAGATCACCACGAATAATGTGAACATAAGGCCTAAACGGCGCTCAATGAAATCACGAATTGGTGCGCCAAAGGTGCGCAGCAATGCCGCGACGACAAAGAAACGCAACGCGCGCGCCAATATTGAGGTCATGATGAAGGTGGCCAACGGCATTCCGGTCCAGCCGGACATGATTGTGATGACCTTATAAGGGAAGGGGGTCACACCAGCGGTGAGGACGGCCCAGAAACCCATGTCATTAAAGCGTGTGCTGAACTCCGCCATAGAATCCGCTTTGCCAAGGCTGGCAAGGATCGGTTCGCCAATCGTTTCAAATGCCAGTGCGCCAATTGCGTATCCCAACAATCCACCAAGGACCGAAGCCGCTAGGGCGACGCCCGCGATCAACCATGCGCGACGCGGCTGCGCCAAGATCATTGGAATCATGATGACGTCTGGAGGAATCGGAAAGAAAGAACTTTCGACAAATGCGACCAATGCCAGAACCCACAATGCATTTGGGTGTTCGGCCATACGAATAGTCCAAGCGTAAAGTCTTTTTAACATTTTAAATTGATCCCTCAGAACACTTATTTTTAAAGATGTAATGCCGTGGGAAACGCACAAATGTCAAAGGGTCTTAAAAAGAGCCGAAATATGCACTTTACGCCGCTCAAAGAGCACGTTAGATGAAGCGCATGAGGCCCAAGTGGCGGAATGGTAGACGCGGTGGATTCAAAATCCACTTCTGTAACAGGAGTGCCGGTTCGAGTCCGGCCTTGGGTACCAATTAAATGGTACAGCCTCATAATTCCAAATAGATAGAATTCGATGCCGATAAGGCGCGTGCCTTAAATGTTGTTCGGGGTTCGTTTCCCGTTTTGAACGTCCATGCGATTCGCAGAATTGTGTCATAATATCTTTCGATATTCCCGCAATCGAAAGGTTTTGCAATCATTGGTGGGCTATCGTGAACAATTTTTTTTAGGCTGACCTAGCGTCAAGGTGCCCATTTATTGGTCTACTTAAGATTGATCGGTTCCATTTTGCAAAACAATCCTATTTTTGCTTCTGCTATCGAAAACGTTAAAAAATCATTAGTGGCATAGGTTTGTGGATAATTTACGTTTTTTTATTGTTTCGGTCTTGGAAACAGAAAACCACCCTATGGTAGAGACGGGGGCAGTGCAGTCTTTACGCATTTAGTTCTAAAAGCTTGGAAGTCAGTAATTTGACACTGATTTTTCTCTTTTTTTGACGTCAATCAGTGGCTATGAGTTCTTCAAGCCCACTGGGGGGCGATGTCTAAAGGTCACGGGGGCGACCGCACTACATAGTATCTTTCGAGATACTTTGTATCTTTAGGGGTATGAATGATGTGCGCTCGTCGGATTACTGCCGCAATCTATCAAGCGCTAACACGGAACGAGAAGGCCGCTAAATTGCCTTTAATCGGTCTTGGTTTTGGCTCGCGTGCCATTCATTCACTCTCCTGAAAATACCGATGTGCGAGCCGCCCTGCGCTCTTTGCATCGTTTCAAAATGGGTAATGGTTTTATAAGTCCGCGTTTTTGCGGCGAGCGCACTGGGCGCTGTTTTGAGGAGAAGTAACGAGATGGCCAATTTGATTTATATGGGGAACTTCAGTTCCTTGAATGTTGATCCAACAGAATCAAACTACAACGCAGAGAATGCGGCGTTGTTGAACGGGGTCTCGGCGGATCACACTACACTTCAAATTGTAAATGCATCTATTACAGACGGTGGTGATGGTGTCGTAAATGATGATGACTACGGCACGAGTGATTGCATCTATTACAACACAGGCAGTGGCGCGACTGCAGCCGTGACTGATACAAGCTTACAAGCGAATGTCTGAGGTGCCCCTAGTTTCTT
>DLQI01000078.1:0-8946 GCA_002478745.1 Rhodobacteraceae bacterium UBA7436
GCTGCGAACTTTTCCTTAAACTCATTCTGCATCCGGTCAAATTCACGCGGGTCTGCCCCTTGGAATGAATAGATGGACTGTTTTTTATCTCCAACAACAAACAAGGTGCGTTTGACATCTTCGCGTGCACCATCCCCGCTTGAGAACTCCTCGGCCAGTTTGCGGATCACATCCCACTGGTCCGGGCTGGTGTCTTGTGCCTCATCCACAAGAATGTGGTCGATCCCGCCATCAATGCGGAACAACACCCACGCCGCCACTTTTTCATCATTTAAAAGGTTCCGTGCCTTTAGGATCAGATCGTCAAAGTCCAACCAGCCGCGCACGAGTTTAGCCTGTTCGTATTTCCCAACGAAGGCATGGGCAAAGTCGTGTAAAACCTGTGTTCGACGCGCAGACTGAAGGGCCAAACGCCTATCTCGCGTATCTTCGATCCGCAGCATGAATGCCTCTAACTGGGGCATCAATGCTTCAACAGTGCCTTGGGTCGCCTTGGTCGGAAAGGTCCCTAACTTGGCTGAAAACGGATCTTTAGCACTGCCACCAGTTAGAAAAACACTTTCCAAAATGGGCAATGATTTAAGGGACAATGTGCCCAACATCTTCAGCTTTTCACCAGCCTTACCATCATTGCCACCTTTGGAGGTCAAAACGGGGATCAGTTGATCCAGCAGCTGCCGTTCACCACCTTGAAACGCCAAACCTTCAATCCCTGTCTCGTCCAATCCTGCAGCTTGACCAAACAGCGCTAGGCAATCGTTCCACGCCAATGGATTTGCAAATGCAGCACGGTGGCCCACAATCTCTTGGGTCAATCGCAAGAAATCTTCGCCTAAGTATTGGTTGGCAAGTGCTGCAACCAATCTAGCTTCTGGTCCGTCTGCCATCATATCCACGATCTCACCGCGCAGCATATCAGCTGCGCGTTCTTCGATCTCTTTGAATTGTGGGCTTACGTCGGCTTCCAACGGAAAGCGGCGCAGAAGTGAGGCGCAGAACGAGTGAATAGTTTGGATTTTCAATCCACCGGGGGTTTCAATCGCACGGGCAAACAGCGTGCGTGCATCGCGCAATTGATCGCCATCCGGATTGTGACGGACACCTAATTCGGTCAGGGCATGGCGCAATTCTGCATCGGGCAACATGGCCCAATCGCCCAGACGTTTGAAAAGACGGTTTTGCATCTCTGATGCGGCGGCCTTTGTGTAGGTCAGGCACAGGATATGTTGTGGCTGGACTTGGTCCAAAAGCAGGCGGGCCACGCGGTCCGTCAGAACGCGGGTCTTGCCCGAACCTGCATTGGCTGCAAGCCATGTAGACGTGGTTGGATCTGCCGCGGCCAATTGGCGGCGCGTAGCTTCATTCGGTGTCATCATGTCAGATCCTCTGGCACAGGAATATCGGTGCCGTCCCATTCCCCAAACCGCGCAAGGTGATCGTAATCACCACGCTCCCGTTCGCTTTGGATTGTGCGTTGCGAGGTAAAACCCTGCTCAATGGACAAATAGGCGCGGATCAATTGCGCGAGTTCATCCAACACCTTAGCAGGCGGTTCTTTTTGCAATGGTGCGCGCACCTCAACAGGCTTGCTTCCCAGACCGATAAACACAGCTTCCGTCACCGTGTTCACACCTACATGTTTAAAGCTACCTTGTTCCATCATTGCCGCTTCGATCAGCAATTGTTTGTCGAACTTGGCCTGCTGTTTTTCAGTCGGGGGTGTCCCGGTTTTGTAGTCAAAAATCGCAACGCTATCGGGACCGGTTTGGTCAATCCGATCCGCATATCCGGTAAGGGTGAAGTCTAGTTTGGGCATACTCATGACACCCTTGGCCTGCTTTTCAAACGCAATTGGTGTGCTACGGGCTTGGCGCTCTGCTTCTCTGGCGACAAACCAATCTGTCACGCGCGATAGCTTTGCCAACCAAAGCGCACGGGTCGCAGGCCAAGGCACGTCGCGGCCCAGCACGTCTGTCGCGACTTTCATCAAGTGTGTTGACGTCAGCAAAGACGGATCTGCCATTATGTCCTTAACGAACACCTCCATAACGGAGTGGATCAAGATACCGCGCATAGGTGCGTCTGGGGATTGTACGATTGGATTCAGGGCACGCAGTTTCAATGTGTGCTTGGCATAAACTGCGTAGGGGTCGCGGATCAGGCGCTTGATCTCTGTCACGGACAGGGCATGTGGGCGCGCAGCGATTGGTGGACGTGGGGAAGGGCGATGGGCACGATCAACGGTTGTAGGTTTCTCTAGCACTTTAGTCTTGGCCAACCATTCGTCGCCTTTTGCGATCATTTCCTTCAACACTTCAGGCCCATCAAGTGTGGGCAAGCCGCCCAACAAGTTCTGCAAGCGGTTTAGCCAGCGTGAGGGTACAGTTTCTGCATCGTCAGACCGTACAGACCGCGTGATCCAGACCTCTTCTGCGGCAACGGCCTGCTGAAAATCGTGTGCAGACAGACCAATGCGCCGCTCGGGCAGCAGCAAACCCGCCTGATTGCGCAGGGCGCGGTTCAACCACGGATCGGGTTTGGGGGCTTCGGGCCATGTTCCCTCATTCAACCCGCCCAAAATGACCAAATCAGCCCCTTGAACTCGGGCTTCAAGGGTACCCCAAATCATGATGTTTCGATGAGGCGCGTCGCGGTCGCGCACTTCTTCGCCCGATAGCAAAGCACCGACCAGATCAACGTAGTCAGAGGCAGACATTTCGCCACCGTACTCCCCGTGCTCCGTCAGGGTGTCCATCACTTTGTGGGCCTTTTGACCTGCGGATTTCAACCACAATTCACCCGTGGTTTCGCCCATAGGCCCTGATGCTATCGCTTCGGCCACTTGGATGTGCAAGGCGGTCCAATCAGCCAAGGTGCGGTCGCCTGCGAAATGCAGATTGCAAAACGTCTGGCCAACCCAATCTGCCCAATCGGTGAGTGTGGTTGGCGGGTCCAGTTTGGCTGCTGCCTTTTGCGCGATCTCTGACACCCCTTCAGCAGTGGGATAAGGCAGCCCATCACGGCGAATGCGCAGTTCGATCCGTTGAGTGTTTAATTGGTGTAATCCGCGATCATTACCGCTGTGGGTCATCGGATGTTTTAGCAATGTCAGCAAGGATTCAGTATCTAATAAACGGGAAAACAACCCACCTACATGGCGCAGAAACCGCCCGGGTGGGGATAGATGTAGCGGTGAACCCGCACTGTCATCTGGCAAAATATCCCAACGATCCAATGCGGCAGACACTTGTCGCGTTAACATTCGATCAGGCGTAATAAGTGCTGCGGTTTGGCCGTCTTCCGCAGCCTTCCGCAGCCGCATCGCAATGGCCAAAGCTTCATCGCGCGGCGTTTCAGCCTGCAGCAGCGTGACGCCTTTCAACCCTTCAGCAATACCAGCTAAATGGGGGCCTTCAGACAACCACGCATCTGTGACAGGCGCTGGTCGTAGAGCAAGGGAAACCAGTTTATTACGGGCAGGGGCGGCAGGCGCGTCATCGGCCCATGGGATCACGTCATCTGACGACTTTTCCAACGACAGTAGTAGTTTGTGAAAACGGAATTGCGGGTGGTCTTCCGATAGCATCGCGTCAGACAGGCTGGCCCAAACATCTGATGGCATATCAAAATCGAAACCGGGGAGGATCACCGCCCCTTGTGGCAGTTTCGCGATGGCTTGCATCAGCATCAATGTCGTGCCGCGTGATCCTGTTGAACCCGCAAGGATAATGGGTTGCTTTGGTGGGGTGTGTTCCCAACGCTCAACCAAATTTTGCACAATGATCCGTTGGCGTGCTTCGGTGTCAGGTGTGTCTTGGGACAAATCGATGTAGGATTGCGCAATATTGATGAACGTCTTTGCGCGCTCCCAGTGGCCCGATTGATCTGTGACATCAAGGTTCGCAATGGTTTCGGCAGAAACACCTTCGCCCTGCATCTCGTCCATTAAAGTGGCAAGGCTGTCAGCAAGGTCATAAAGCGATGCGCGCGCGGCAAAGCTTTGCTCGCGTTCCAGCAGATTGGCGACAAGCTGTACCAATTCTAAACGACGCTTAAGTGCGGAATTGGATTTAGGTACATCAAGGTCTGGCAGCAAATCCTCGATCTCGTTCAGCATTCGAATGCGGGGCAATAAAAGGGCAGGGCCCGCATCAAACAAATCCCGCATACGGCGTGCCATACGACGGGTGTTTACGATGATTTCGACCTGTGCCATCTCGTGGGGTGTGCGACCCTCCATCCGTTTGATCAGGCCATTTACCAGCGATTTTGGGAAATCTACGCCGTTGGGGATGCCAAACAGATGCGAAGGGTTTTGGGGGTCAAACATTCATCATCTCTTCTGCCTGTGTAATGCCTTCTGGGTGTCCAACGTCGCACCAGTTGCCGTCATACGAAATCCCAAAAAGACGATCGTTCTTTAGCATTTTGTTCCAAATGACGTTCAATGAGAACGATGGTTCTTTGATCGTTTTGAGAAGGTCAGTTTTAATGATCTGGATACCGCCATAAACAGCACCCGAACCGCGCGTCAGGCGGCCATCGGATGCAATTGTGAAATCGCCATCACCAGAATAACCAATAGTTTGCGCGACAGGGACACATACCAAAAGAGCATCCATTTCAATCGGGTCCCAAACGTCCAAAACCTGTTGCAAAGGATTGGCCCCTTTCCAAATAGCGTCTGTATTCATGGTAAATACCGGATTGGTCCCAAGGAGAGGCAGGGCATTGCGCAACCCTCCGCCGGTTTCCAATACATCAGGTGTTTCGGTGATGGTCTGAACCTCTGTTCCATTCAGATGATCAACCAGCATATGAGGAAGGTAATGTAGGTTTGCGACAATGTTTTTGGGGGTGATTGCGCGGGCCAAATCGATTGAGTGATCAATCAGCGCCTTACCTCCAACCTGAACCAATGGTTTGGGTTGATGGGCGGTCAAATGTTTCATCCGCGTGCCAAAGCCCGCAGCAAAAAGCATTACAGATGTGGTACGGTCGCGCATTTTGATTTCAACTTGGCTAAAATGGTTTCATCTGGAAATGGAAGGTCGTTTAGAACCATCTCTGCAATCGAAGATAATGCAGGATGGGCTAGGTTAGTCTCAATATGTGACCAAACCCGTGGAATAAGATCAACGTAATGTGCTTTGCCATCACGCATACAAAGACGGGCAAAAACACCCAATATGCGTAGGTTGCGTTGCGCACCAAGCAGGGCATAGGCCGTCTCGAATTCATCGGCCTCCAGATTGTTTTTCGTGATGTAGCGGGCCTTCATCTGTGACTGAACTTCAGGTGACACATCGCGGCGCGCGTCTTGCAAAACAGACACCAGATCATATGCAGGATGGCCCAGCATTGCGTCTTGAAAATCAAGCAAGCCAACCTTTTTAACCCCGTCTCGTTTCGGCATCCAAAGAAGGTTTTCAGCATGGTAATCGCGCTGGATCAAAACTTGGGGTGCGGATTCTAGGGGGGTAAGAAGCTCACTGAATTTGGTCGAAAACGCAGTGGTTTTAGCAGGGTGTATTTGACCAGTGGAACCCAGAACATACCATCCATAAGCAAGCGCAGCCATTTGCGTCATGACCTCAGCGTTATATGGGGTAAGCGGCGGACAGGGTGCTTTGTGCAGATGGGTTAAGACATCAACGGCAGCCTCGTAAAGCGGGGCTTCAAGATGAGGTGAAACCTCTAAAACCCGCGCAAACAGGTCATCACCAAGGTCTTCCAAGATTAAAAAACCTTGATATTCGTCTTGCGCATAGATTCTGGGTGCGTTCAGTCCGATTGCATCCAAGTGCTGCGCAATTTTAACAAACGGACGGATATCTTCGCCTTTTTCTGGCGGTGCATCCATCAAAATTGCGGTAGCGCCATCGACATGCGTTAAACGGTCATAACGTCGATTGGATGCGTCGCCGGCCACTGTAACGCGCTGGGCATTGCTCCACTGGGTTGTTCCCAGAAATTCGGACATGGCTGCTTGGCGATCAGTCATTGCGCCATCCCTTGGTTTTTGCATCCCACTTTGGGTCATCCCATTGCGCGATCAGCACACGTGAATCTAAGGTGCTTGAAGGTGTCAATTCGATATGAAGCGCATCAGTTGGGGTATAGCTTCCTAATCTGTCAGGCCATTCGATCAGGCAAACTGCTTCGATCATGGCATCAAACAAGCCAAGCTCTTCGATCTCTTGTTCTGCGCTTAACCGGTAAAGATCTGAATGCCAAACTTCACCAATCACAGTGTCATATGTCTGCACAAGCGTGAAGGTTGGAGAGGGTACGTCTTCGTCCACAGTCAAAAGAGATTTGATAAACGAACGTGCAAAATGAGTTTTGCCAGCACCAACCTCGCCCAACAGTAAAACTGTGTCACCAGATTGCACATTTTGGGCAAGAATACTTGCAAGGTTTGCGGTTGCCTCCGCGTCCGCCAGATGAATTTTCAAGTTGCTGTTTGCCATAGCGCCTATGGTGGCGTGGGTGTGACCTCGCTGCAAGTCAAATTGGTCTTATTCCTGCAGTTCTCGGCTCTTTTCAGCGGTACCATGGGTAACGGCTGGTTCGGTTTGGAAAATCAGCATAGTGGCACCCAAAGCAACGGGCTTTAAAGAACAAGAGAACACATCGCCGTTTTTCCATTTCATTTCGCGGGTAGAAGGCGATTGGGGGCCAATCTTCATAACAAAATCACGGATGTCAGCCCATGCGGGGTTAGGTTGGCTTTGGCGTTGCCAATCTTTGAGCGCGTCCAAAATAGTTACATCAACAAAAGCGATCTCGGGGTCGAATTTCCACATTTCGCGGTAAGCCTTATTGCAAAACTGGAGAACCCCAATTGAGGAAAATACAACCATTCCAATAACAAAGGTGTTCATCATGGATTGACCAATAGCCAACTCAGCGCGAAAACCACGCGCCAATGAAACTTCAGCGCTGATATCTTCGATAAGAAATGCGATTGCCCCATCGGGGTGAGGTCGCCCCGAAATTCGATAGGTCTGCCCTGTTCCTAGGCTCCAGTTTTCTTGATAACTTCCATCAGTTGCGGCCTTGATAACATTTGCTAATTCTTCGCGCCATGAGTGGTAGTTCTTGGGTTCTGGCATGACTTGATTGTCGCGTAATCGGTCAAAGAACGACAAGAGGTCAGGCCGTGTCGATAAAACTCTACCGGTAATTTTGATAAATCAACAAGTGCAGGATTGAACAAAGCCAACTGTCCATTTCGGTCAAAAATTGCCAATCCAGTCGACAAGTGCGCAAAGGTTTTGGCAAGAGTTTGAACAAAATTGCGTTGGGCAATTTCCGCATCAATGACGGCGTTGATATCAATCGCATGACAAATAGTGCCGACGTCCGATTCAACACAAGAAATGTCGTACCAAAGTTGTTTTTCATCGATAGCAGAGGAAATTGATGTCCGCCTACTTTGGAGTGGGTTACTGGTCTGTGCTTCAATATCAAATAGGGGCTGGATAACTGAGGGGTCTTTTTCAAATATTCTTTGATAGAGGTGCTCATAGGCATTATTATGCCAGAAAACTTCACCCGCCTTATCGATCTGCCATATCGGATACGGTGCGGTAGTGCCTGCCAAACTTGTCACCATCACTTCAGCTTCGAGTGATCTGATTTTATGCTGGGCCTCAAGTGGCAAGGTTTTTTGGTCGATGATCTGAACATGGGTAGCATCATCAATTTGTCGGATTTCGAGCTTCGCAAGATCGGTGTCGCTTTGCGATGAAATCGTAACAGTATTCTTATTTTTCGTGGGTTCTGCGGGAAAGCTGGGAAATCGCTGCGCCAAACGCGCCCTTAGTGCAGCCCACTCGCTGCCTACTCCGCCAAATCGTTCAATTCGAAGTCCCGCTTCTGATGCGTGCTGTAAGGTTTCGCCCTTGAACAAAAACGAGATCTCATCTGACGGATCGCTTCGAGGGTTTTCCGAGGTCCCAATAAGGGTTTTGTTCAAATACCAAAGAGCAATAGCCGTACTGATCGAAGCGGTAGCGAAAATTATAAGGACATTTACAAGTGACATTCGAACCAAACCCCAACACGCCTTCTCCAATATAGTGTCGGCGTAATTTGTTAACGGTTCGTTAATTATTTAACAGTGCGAAGGTCTTAATCTACTATTTTCTGGTTTTCGCCAATCGGGATAGCGTTGCTTCCATGATGCGCATCAATCGCTTCACGTGGCCACTTTACCTCGACAATTGCACCAGTGTGTACACCCTGTTCTTGCGTCATCATGTATGGATCAGATCCGTTTGCAAAACTTAGCTCTGCACCAGAACGCTCCAACAATGTTTTGGCAATAAAAAGACCCAAGCCCATGCCTTCATACCCTGGTCGATCCTGACCTTCAGTTGGCGTTTTGCGACGCCCAACAAAGGGATCACCAATGCGTCCAATTAAATGAGGTGGGAAACCTGTGCCATCATCAACGATCCGGATTGAAATGGTGTCTGCAGTCCAATGCCCTTCGACCCATACATTCTTGCTGGCGAAGTCGACCGCGTTTTGAACCAGATTACGCAACCCATGAATGATCTCTGGTTTACGCAAAATTGCGGGTTGGCTCATCTCGGAGCCTGCCAGTGGATCGTGTGAGAAATGCACAGATTTTCCGCGATGTTCATGGGGTTCTGCTGCCTCCGCGATAACTGTCATCAGGGGTGCTTGGCGCAAGTGCAAATCGTCTTTTCCTGCCTGACCCATATCGCGCAAAATATCGCGACACCTGTCTGCCTGCTCACGGATCAATGCGGCGTCTGCGCGTAAATCTTCGCGATCCTCCAATTCGTCCATCAATTCTGAACTGGCCAGTTTGATCGTAGCAAGAGGAGTGCCCAATTCATGGGCCGCAGCAGCGACAACGCCGCCTAGATCAGTCAACTTTTGTTCGCGCGACAGGGCCATTTGAGTGGC
>DLQI01000078.1:9036-10725 GCA_002478745.1 Rhodobacteraceae bacterium UBA7436
CCAAACAGGAAAATATCGGGCACGCGCAGGATAAATCCTTGGTCAGTTTTAAGGGATAGATGGAACTTGGACAGCAGCGTCACCATGGCAATTGCAGTGCCACCAGCCAGTAGAGTTGATCGCGTTGTAAGAACCGCGGCTGACACAGTAACTGGACCCAACAGTAGCAATGCAAACGGATTGTGCAGGCCACCAGAAAGAAACAACAAGAATCCCAATTGCAGCAAATCGAACATGACCATGGATAGGTTTTCGCGCTCAGACAGGCGCTTGTTTTCTGGAAAGACAAAGGCAGCGACCAGGTTACCGATGACTGAAAGACCCACAGCAAAGTAACAAAGGCCCAATTCCAACTGCAATCCGTAGACATATTGCCCCACTAAGATTGCGGTTAATTGTCCCACAATGGCGACCCATCGTAGGAAAATCATGGTTCTAAGCCTTATCCAGTTGGATCTTTGCTGTTCGGTGAAAACGCTAAGGTGGGGATCAGGCATGGGCTCACTATTTCTTTGATTGCGCAGGATAGGGGGACTGTTATCAATCCAGCATTGTTAAACAGTACTAACATATAAGGCGAATAACATGTCACGTATCATCGCACCAATTGCCGCAATTGCCGCAGCTGTTTTGGTTGGGGGCTCATGGTTGGCAACCCGAGACGCCAATCCAGATCAATTTGCACAATGTCGCGCATCCGCGGTTGCAGGTGGAACAGCTATTGGTGGACCTTTTGAGTTGGTGAACGCCAAAGGTGAAACAGTGACAGACAAGGATGTCATCACCGAACCGACAATGGTTTATTTTGGCTACACGTTCTGCCCAGATGTTTGCCCACTAGATGTGTCGCGCAATGCTGAGGCCACTGACTTTTTGGCGGAGGGTGGCCAATCCATGACACCACTTTTCATCTCCATCGATCCCAATCGCGACACGCCCGAAGTAGTTGGCGATTTTGCGTTCAACATGCACGAAAAAATGATTGGTCTGACGGGGTCACCTGAACAGGTTAAAGCGGCCAGCCAAGCGTACCGTACATATTACAAAGCGCACCCAGCGGACGACGAATATTACCTCGTTGATCACTCAACGTTTAGTTATCTGGTTCTTCCAGAACATGGGTTTGTCGAATTTTTCCGCCGTGAAATTGGGGCCGAAGATATGGCTAAAACGGTCGGGTGCTTCATCGACAACGCTTAATATTGTGACTTAATTTGACCAAAGGGTGTCCGCGACCCATATTAACTCTGAACAAGGAGACGATCACATGGCAGACCCAATCGAATACGACCTTGGTGAAGACCGCACATTGATGTTGCTGGATGATGACGAACCCTTTTTGCGCCGCCTTGCTAAAGCGATGGAGAAACGTGGCTTTGAAGTTGAGACCGGCGGTAGCGTTGCTGCAGGTCGCGCAATTACAACGGCCCGCCCACCAGCATATGCCGTGATCGATCTGCGTCTTGAAGACGGCAATGGTCTGGACGTGGTCGAAGTGCTGCGTGAAAAACGCCCAGATGCACGTATCGTTGTCCTGACAGGTTATGGTGCGATTGCGACGGCTGTTGCTGCGGTAAAAATTGGCGCGACAGACTATTTGTCCAAACCAGCGGATGCGACCGATATCATGAATGCGTTGTTGGCCTCGGGCGATGATCTGCCACCACCACCGGAAAACCCGATGAGTGC
>DLQI01000146.1:0-9019 GCA_002478745.1 Rhodobacteraceae bacterium UBA7436
ATATCGCGTGTGATTTCTTCTGGACCTAGCTTTGTATCACGTGCGGCGACTTCAAATTCTTCGATATGGATCGAAGTAAAGACGTCATCGCGTGAAACGCGCTCGGAGATCAGAATGGAGTCTTCGTAGTTGTAGCCGTTCCAAGGCATAAACGCGACGACCACGTTTTTACCCAAGGCCAATTCACCCATGTCCGTAGACGGACCATCAGCGATAACCTGACCTTTGGTCACGCGCTCGCCAACTTTAACCAACGGACGCTGGTTGATGCAGGTGTTTTGGTTGGAGCGTTGGAACTTACGCATGCGGTAGATGTCTACGCCTGCGTCGCCCAGCTCGAGATCTTCGGTCGCACGCAAAACGATACGTGTGGCGTCGACTTGGTCGATTATGCCAGCGCGTTTCGCCATGTATGCCGCACCAGAATCACGTGCCACAACTTCTTCGATACCAGTACCAACAAGTGGAGCCGTTGCCTGAAGCAATGGAACCGCCTGACGTTGCATGTTCGAACCCATTAGGGCCCGGTTCGCATCGTCGTTTTCTAGGAACGGGATCAAGGACGCCGCTACAGATACTAGCTGTTTCGGTGAAACGTCGATCAGATCAACGTTATCAGATGGTGCAAGCGTGTAGTCACCAGATTGACGTGTGCTGACCAAATCATTCTCGAAACGACCGTTTTCGTCCAACTTCGCGTTGGCCTGTGCCACAGTGTGGCGCATTTCCTCAGTCGCGGACATGTACTGCACTTCATCGGTAACCATGCGGTTTTCGACTTTGCGGTACGGTGTTTCGATAAAGCCGTACTTATTTACGCGTGCAAACGTAGCAAGGCTGTTGATCAGACCAATATTCGGACCCTCTGGAGTCTCAATTGGACACATACGGCCGTAGTGCGTTGGGTGCACGTCGCGCACCTCAAAGCCAGCACGTTCACGTGTCAAACCGCCTGGGCCAAGCGCTGAAAGGCGACGCTTGTGCGTAACCTCGGACAGCGGGTTGGTTTGGTCCATAAATTGTGACAGCTGCGATGAGCCGAAGAATTCACGTACCGCAGCAGCTGCTGGTTTCGCGTTGATCAGATCCTGAGGCATGACTGTGTCGATTTCGACAGAAGACATACGTTCTTTGATCGCGCGCTCCATACGGAGCAAGCCAACACGGTATTGATTTTCCATCAACTCGCCAACAGAACGCACACGACGGTTGCCCAAGTGGTCAATATCGTCGATGTCGCCTTGGCCGTCACGCAAGTGAACCAATGCTTTGATACAAGCAACGATATCTTCGCGATCCAGCGTACGCTGAGTGTCTTCTTTGCCCAAAGCCAAACGCATGTTCATTTTCACACGGCCAACCGCGGAAAGGTCATAACGCTCGCTATCGAAGAACAACGTGTCAAACAGGTTTGACGCGGCTTCAACGGTGGGTGGCTCGCCCGGGCGCATCACGCGGTAGATATCCATGAGCGCGGTGTCGCGGTTCATGTTCTTATCCATCGCAAGTGTGTTGCGCATGTATGGACCAACATTGATGTTGTCGATGTCGAGGACTGGGATGTCCGTGATACCGGCTTCGATCAACTCTTGGGCTGTGCCCCCGATAAGATCACCATCTTTGTCGTACTCAAGTGTCAACTCGTCACCAGCTTCGACATAAATCGCGCCAGTTTCTTCGTTGATGATGTCTTTGGACACGAACTTGCCAACGATATGATCGAATGGAACCAACAGCTCAGTTACGTTACCTTCGTCGATCAATTTCTTGACGGCACGTGGTGTAACTTTCTTGCCAGCTTCAGCAATGATCTCGCCAGTTGCTGCGTCGATCAAGTCATATGTCGGGCGTGTGCCACGTACACGGTCTGCGAAGAATGGGGCGACCCAGCCTTTGTTCTTCACGTATTTGTACTCGATGGTGTCGTAGTATGCGTCCATCATCGCTTCTTGGTCTAGACCAAGTGCGTACAACAGAGTTGTTACCGGCAATTTACGACGACGGTCGATGCGGCAGAACACGATGTCTTTTGCGTCGAATTCAAAGTCCAACCAGCTACCACGGTATGGGATAATGCGGCATGCAAACAAAAGTTTACCTGAAGAGTGGGTTTTACCTTTGTCGTGGTCAAAGAAAACGCCCGGTGAACGGTGCATCTGAGAAACGATAACGCGCTCTGTGCCGTTCACAACGAATGTGCCGTTCGGTGTCATCAGTGGCATATCGCCCATGAACACGTCTTGCTCTTTGATGTCTTTAACAGACTTCGCGCCTGTATCCTCATCCACATCAAACACGATCAAGCGCAGCGTCACCTTAAGCGGTGCACTGTACGTCATGTCGCGCTGTTGGCATTCCTCAACGTCGTACTTGGGCTTTTCAAGCTCGTACTTTGAGTATTCCAAAATGGATGTTTCATTGAAATCTTTAATCGGGAAAACCGACTGGAAGACGCCAGTAATACCTTCACCATCGGTGGGGGTATCGGCCTCGCCGGATTTCAAGAACAGATCATACGATGATTTCTGTACTTCAATTAGATTTGGCATCTCCAATACTTCACGGATTTTGCCATAATATTTACGTAGACGTTTCTGACCAAGGAACGATTGCGCCATAAGACTAGGTCACCTTTCAGTTTTCTCAATTGAGACGAGCACCGTCGGGCCACGGCGCTAATCCCTACGAGACAGCGATAGAGAGGTCTATTCTTGCCACACATCCCACTGTGCAGCTCCCGACCTCTCCTGCCTTGGAAAATGCCTTTGACTTAAGGCGCTTACCAAGACAGGTGTCTTGCAATAGTGAACCGTTTCCCTGCGTGACATGTGGTGGTCAGAGGGGTGAAAAACGGTTCCTTATTGCGCGACAGAAAAAACGGGTTTCGAATCAATCGAAACCGCGTGAAACTGCTGAATAAATCGTGAAGGGTGCGAACGCAAGGGGTGTTGGCGGGATTACCAACCGACCAAGGTTCGCTTTGACCCTATAGTTTTCAGCGACCATCCTCTGAACAAACCTTTTGTTTACGCCTGCTTCCCATCAATGACCCAAAATAACAGGCACCAGCCGCATTGTTTTCAATATGTGTTCGGGCCATGGTTATCCACGAACCATTTTCCTTACGAAAGTCCACGAATGCGCACCACAAAAACGATCCATGTAGTGTCCTGTCATGCAGAAGGTGAAGTCGGGGACGTCATCGTTGGAGGCGTGGCACCGCCACCTGGTGAGACACTTTGGGAACAGCGAAATTGGATTGCAAAAGATCAAACCCTGCGCAATTTCGTTCTGAACGAACCTAGAGGTGGGGTGTTTCGGCACATGAACCTGCTGGTGCCACCCAAACATCCCGATGCCCAGATGGGCTGGATCATTATGGAACCCGAAGATACACCGCCGATGTCCGGCTCCAATTCGATCTGTGTTGCAACTGTGTTGTTGGACAGTGGCATCATTCCTATGGTCGAACCCGTGACCGAGATGACATTGGAAGCCCCGGGCGGCCTTATACATGTCCGCGCGCAATGCAGTGACGGAAAAGCGCAAAGCATCACCGTGAAGAACCTACCATCTTTCGCGGGTGAGATCGGCGTCGAGCTCGACGTCCCCGGCGTCGGCTTGCTCACAGTGGACACAGCTTATGGCGGCGATAGCTTTGTTGTGGTGGACTCGCAGGCGTTGGGTTTCACTTTGGAGGCCGCTGAGGCAGGCAAATTGGCAGAGCTTGGTGTTCGCATCACCGATGCCGCGAATGAACAATTGCGCTTTCACCATCCCGATAATGCCGAGTGGGATCACTTTTCCTTTTGCCTTTTTGCCGGACCATTGGAACGTCAGGGCAATCATCTGACCACAAAAGCCGCAGTCTCCATTCAACCAGGGAAGGTAGATCGTTCCCCGACGGGAACAGCCTTGTCTGCGCGCATGGCGCTTTTGCACAGATCCGGTGAGATGAATGTGGGCGATACGATAACAGCACATTCCATAATAAACTCAGCGTTTCACGGTAAAATCCTTGAGGCAACCACGGTTGGGAACAAGCCTGCGATCATTCCAGAAATCACGGGTAGCGCATGGATAACAGGAACGCATCAACACATGCTGGATCCAAGCGATCCATGGCCTGAAGGCTATCGATTGTCGGATACATGGCCGTCCTTTCGATCAAAACCTTAGAAACCGCTCTGCGTCGATATCAACTACCCAACAAGTTTGCAGAACAGCATCTTGTCCACGCAACAGACATTATCGACCCTACAAACAAAAACGGCGCCTCCCGAAGGAGACGCCGTTTCCGAATTGCCAAAAGGCGAGAGGCTTAGGCCAACTCAACTTCCGCGCCAGCTGCTTCCAGCTTAGCTTTAACGTCTTCAGCTTCAGCTTTATCAACGCCTTCTTTGATTTTGCCACCAGCTTCAACCAAGTCTTTAGCTTCTTTCAGGCCAAGACCTGTGATGCCGCGAACTTCTTTGATCACGTTGATTTTAGAAGCGCCGGCGTTCTTAAGAACAACGTCGAATTCTGTTTGCTCTTCAGCAGCGCCAGCGCCGTCTGCAGGGCCCGCCATCATGACTGCGCCACCGGCTGCAGGCTCGATGCCGTACTCGTCTTTAAGGATAGTTTTTAGTTCTTGTGCTTCAAGCAGTGTAAGACCAACGATGTCTTCTGCCATTTTCTTAAGATCAGCCATTTTTAGCTCCGATACGATATTAATGTGTTCCAACGTGCAGTGTTTACTACACGCCGATATGACGTTTGCTTACGCAGCCGCCTTGTCTTCAACAGTAGACAAGATGGATGCAATGTTGCTTGCAGGTGCGCCAATGGCCCCAGCGATGTTGCTTGCAGGTGCGCCCAGCATGCCAGCAATAGTCGCGATGAGTTCATCACGGCTTGGCATTTTGGAAACAGCTGTAACACCAGCCCGGTCCAACGCGTTCTCGCCCATAGCACCGCCAAGGATTACGAAATTATCGTTATCCTTAGAGAAGTCCTCGGCAACCTTGGCAGCTGCCACAGGGTCCTCGGAAAAGGTTAGAACGGTCATGCCTGTCAACAAATCAGCAATGCTTGCACATGGCTTATCGTTTAGGGCGATCTTGGCGAGCCTATTTTTTGCAACACGAACAGCAGCACCTGCATCAGACGCCTTAGCGCGCAGGTCTTGCATGTTAGCAACTGTCAGACCGGCGTAGTGGCTTACCACAACAACGCCAGAGCTTTCAAAGATTTGGCCGAGTTCGTCGACCAATTGTTCTTTTTGTGCTCTATCCACAGTTTCACTCCAAATTTGGGGATTACTCCCCGGCTCAGTTCAGCCAAGGCCAATTTCGGCCCTGACAGTCGGGTCCTTACGGGTCCGCCAAAGATCGCCACGAACCTAAAAGGTTCGAAAAAATCCGGTTTTTCCCGTCTCAGGTCGGAATTATGAAACTTGCGAGCGTCGCTTTGCAGCTAAACTTGCAGATTTCACCCACCATCTCGGACGAAACACCTAGTCCGCCCGAATCTTCGAGCCGACTAAGTTCTGCTTCCATATGAAGTTATGTGGTGATTGTGAAGGGGTTTTCTGGCCTTCATCCCAAAAATCAACCACCTTGAGGACCTCTAGCCACAGACTGTAGCCGGACCATTCAATATGCACGTTATAGCAGGTCCGTAGATGACAGTCCTGTTTTAGCAACACACTCTGCAGTAAACCCTGCAGTGGCCCGTAAAACCCTAGCAAAACGACCAAAAATCTCCAATATCAAAGATAACGCGACAAAAGCGCGAACCAATGAGGCACGACATAGACGAAATCGACCACAGATGTGGATCGCTAGACCCAAGGTGAATTTTTGACACGTCAGGGGATCGTCTGGTACGAACAGGAACTAAGGAACACTTCGCTATGCGCGTAATTACATACGGTACGTTCGCCACACTTCACTATGGCCACATCCGCCTTTTGAAGAGAGCGCGAGAGCTTGGCAGCCATTTGACCGTTGCGCTGTCCTCGGACACCTTCAACCAATTAAAAGGTAAAGACGCCAAGTTCTCATGGGAGCAACGCAAGCTAGACCTTTAGGGTGTGCGCTACGTGGACGACATCATTTCCGAAGACGATTGGGAGCAGAAAGTGAGCGACGTCGCCACCCACAATATCGATGTTTTCACCATCGGTGACGACTGGGAGGGTAAGTTCGATTTCCTGAAAGAGCATTGCGACGTGGTATACCTTGGCCGAACACAAAACATCTCGAGCACAATGATCCGCGAACTGTCGCCAACAATAGATGGGCTGGGAAAAGTCATATGACCAATCAGAATTCAGAACTCCAAGAACTGCGCCAAGCCGTGTTGACTGAGCTTGAAACACCTTCAAAGAAATTTCGAGGCCGGGGCTTATTCTCAAAACTAAAAGCGCTGCGCACTTCCCCGCAAACACGCGAATGGTTGGAAGCGTCGGTCGCGGTTGGTGTGCTGAAGCGTGAAAGACCACATAACACTTTGGTGCATATCAATGCCCTGCGCGACATGATGAAGACCGAACAAGAAAAGCAACAATTCGAAAAACTGCATCAAATGGTAGTGAAGCACCTCAGCCCGCTTCACCTGACGCACCACGGATATATTGAGCCTGAGGTCCTATTCAAAAACGTCTCTCACAAAGAAATTTGGGATGGGATCGAAAGCCATATGAAAACGCTAAAAGACGCAGGTCATAAGGTTTTTCTGAATTCGGGCACATTGCTTGGTCTGGTTCGCGATGGGAAATTGATCGACCATGATAACGATATCGATTTAGCGATCATTCTGGACACAGGCGATGAAGATGCCGTTGTCGCCGAATGGGCCGCCTTTACCCAAGAAGTTCGTGATTTGGGCATCCTGTGTGAGGATCGTTCAGAACCACACAATGGGATGCTACGACTGCTGCCAATCATGGGTTATACTTGCGATATCTTTCCAGCGTGGTTTGCACAGAACAAGGTTTACGTGTTCCCACACACTTACGGAGAGATCGAACCAAAAGACGTTTATCCATTCCGAACGTGCAATATTTCTGGGCTGGATCAACCCGCAGTGCCTGAAAAAATGCTGGCGATCAATTACGGCCCAGGCTGGGACAAAATGGATCCACTTTGGAAATTCGTACGCCCTGCAGGGTTTAAAGACTTTATGGAGAAGCTGAGCAAACTCGAAAACGCCTGATCGAAACAGCACATTCTAACTGATCACAGTTTAAATACAAAAAAGGCGGACCCAAGGGTCCGCCTTTCTAAATTCTAAATGCTTCTGAAGGCTTACTCGCCTGCAGCGCTTTCAACATCAACAGTCACACTTGGACCCATTGAAGAGCTAATAACGATCTTTTTCATGTAAGCGCCTTTGGCACCTGTTGGGCGTGCTTTAGCAACCGCGTCAACGAATGAACGAACGTTTTCAACAAGCTTTGCTTCGTCAAAAGAAGCTTTGCCAACACCAGCATGAACAACGCCAGCTTTTTCAGCTTTGAACTGAACTTCGCCGCCTTTGGCCGCTTTAACAGCGTCCGCAACGTCCATAGTCACAGTACCAACTTTTGGGTTTGGCATCAGGTTACGTGGACCCAAAACCTTACCAAGACGACCAACGATAGGCATCATGTCAGGTGTCGCGATGCAACGATCGAATTCGATCTTGCCGGACTGTACGATTTCCATCAGGTCTTCTGCACCAACAATGTCTGCACCGGCAGCTGTCGCTTCGTCAGCTTTTGGCCCACGTGCAAATACTGCAACGCGCATTGTTTTACCTGTGCCGTTTGGCAAGCCAACAACACCACGAACCATTTGGTCAGCGTGACGTGGGTCAACACCAAGGTTCATTGCGATTTCAACTGTTTCGTCAAACTTTGCGTTTGCGTTGGATTTAACCAATGCAACGGCATCTTCAACTGTAAGGTTTGCTTTGCCAGCAAATGCTGCGCGGGCCGCTGTTGTGCGTTTTCCGAGTTTTGCCATCTTACTTCACCTCAATGCCCATAGAACGGGCAGAGCCCAAAATGATCTGCATCGCTGCGTCGATATCGTTAGCGTTCAGATCAGCCATCTTTGCTTCTGCGATTTCGCGAACTTGCTTCAGCGTTACAGAACCAACGATGTCACGTGACGGGTTCGTCGCGCCAGATTTCACTTTGGCAGCTTTTTTCAAGAAATAGGACGCTGGTGGCGTCTTGATCTCCATAGTGAATGACTTGTCCTGGTAATATGAAATTACTGTTGGGCAAGGTGCACCTGGCTCAAGGTCAGCTGTTTTTGCGTTAAACGCTTTACAGAATTCCATGATGTTGATTCCGCGTTGACCCAATGCTGGACCTACGGGTGGGGATGGGTTTGCTTTACCAGCTGCAACTTGCAACTTCATAGACCCTACGAGTTTCTTGGCCATTGGCCTTCTCCTTTACAACACCCTCGGCACGCGCGCCTTAGGTTGGTTTGGTTGTGTGGTGCGATCAGGATACCGCGGCACCCTTCCCTCCCACATTGAAACAGCGCCGAAGCGCTGCAAGACGGGGCGCACCCCGCCGGCCAAATTACAGTTGTTTTGTAACTTGGGTAAACTCTAGTTCGACTGGTGTCTCGCGACCAAAGATCGACACAGTGACCTTAAGGCGCTGTGCCTCTTCATCAACTTCTTCAACCATGCCCTCGAAGTCTTCGAATGGACCGTCGGTAACTTTAACTTTTTCACCAGATTCAAAGTGAATGATGTTGCGTGGTGCTTCTTCGCCTTCTTGAACGCGGTTCAAGATACCGTTCACTTCCGTGTCACGCATTGGCATTGGGCGACCTTGCGGGCCCAAGAAGCCTGTGACGCGGTTGATGGAGTTGATCAGGTGGTAACCACGATCAGACATTTCCATGTGAACCAAAACGTAGCCCGGCATGAAGCGACGTTCAGACGTCACTTTCTTGCCACGACGCACTTCGATTACTTCTTCTGTTGGTACCAGCACTTCATCAATGTCGGCTTCAAGCTCTTGCTCGAT
>DLQI01000146.1:9067-10218 GCA_002478745.1 Rhodobacteraceae bacterium UBA7436
AATTTCTCAATTAGATCAGGCTCTTAGCCTGATACCACCCGAATACAAAGCGGCGCGCAACTCGAATCGCAGCACGCCGTAACATTGGGTTAGTGCCGCCGTTTACTCCGCAAAACGATCTATTTCAAGAGGTTGCGCACAACTTACCAAACCAATTTGGTCGTAGAAATTGTAAACGACTTTGGTTTAACCGAAGAAGTCTAGAACCGTGCGAAGTCCGCCACGGATCAAAATATCAACTGTCGCGAAGAACACCGCGGTCAATGCTGCCAAGATAAACACCATAACAGTCGTCAAAACGACTTCGCGGCGTGTCGGCCAAACAACCTTGGAAACCTCAGAGCGGACCTGCTGAATGAATTGAATTGGGTTGGTCATCGCCATGTTGCTTTTCCTTAAGCCTATATCACTGAGCCATTTAACCGCCTGCTATGGCGATTTCAAGGCCGCATATTCTCAACCGCTTGCTTGCATCCGTGACAATCGATTACCAACCACCTCTTGGTGTTGCTTCTCCGACACCTGAAGCGATTGAAAATCGGGTAAATACAGTGCGTCTACACGACCTTCAGGAAGGTAATCCAACAGGCCATCCCATCGCATTGCGAAGGCATCGAGGCGCACGGCCAACCTTTGCGCTCGTTCTGGCGAACGCGCAGCGAAGGACTGAAAGGCTTTGATAATAGCACCCCAAGTTCTATCGGAACCAAAAACCGCCAAACTGACGAGCAAAGCAAGGATCGCTATAACGAACGGAATGACGATCCAAGATGGGCGGAAAACCCCGATCAGTGCGAACACAGCCCAATACGCATGTTTACGTTTTGGCGTGATCGCCCATTTCTTGCGCCCCATGACAACCGAGATACGCGATTGATCGGTTTCGACCTTGGGTGCGGTAACTTTTTTCTCAACTGCAGCCTTACGCTTTGTGGTCAAGATGCCAGTCACGCGGGCCTTTACTGCATCCGTGGAACGCGCGGACGCCGCTGTAACCTCTTCAATCCGTTCTTTGGCCCCACTTTTGGCGGGTGCGGGCTCATGAAGGATTGCGCGGATCGCCGACATTGTCGGATCGGTATCATCGGTACTGTATGCGGACATTAAGAACACTCATTTAACAAGTTCACAAACCGTGGCGACCTGGCAGT
>DLQI01000098.1:0-3099 GCA_002478745.1 Rhodobacteraceae bacterium UBA7436
TGGTAAAACAACATTGCTGAATATCGTTGCGGGCTTTTTGGCCCCGACTGAAGGCGTGATGGAATTAAATGGAAAACGTATCAGTGGGCCGGATGCAGATCGCGGTATGGTGTTCCAGCAAGGTGCTTTGTTTGAGTGGATGAGTGTACGTGAGAACGTAGGTTTTGGTCCCTCAATGAAGGGCATGCCAAAGAAGGACAAAGCAGAGATCGTTGATCACCTGTTGGACGTTGTTGGTTTGCAGGACTTCAAGGAAAAGGCGGTTTACGAACTGTCTGGTGGGATGCAGCAACGTGTGGCTTTGGCCCGCTGCCTCGCCAATGACCCAGACGTTATTTTGATGGATGAGCCGCTTGGCGCTTTGGACGCTTTGACGCGCGAAAAGATGCAGGGCTTGGTTCTGAAGTTGTGGAAAGAAACCGGCAAGACGATCATCTTGATCACCCACTCGGTTGAGGAAGCATTGCTGTTGGGCGAACGCCTGATTGTTATGGCCCCGCGCCCTGGTCGTATTCACAAAGAATACAATTTACCGTTTGCTGAGATGGGCGTTGATGCCGATCTTCGTGAAGTTAAGAAACATCCGGATTTTGCTGTGAAGCGTGAAGAAATCCTCGAAATGATCTGGGACATGGAAGAAGAAATCATGGGCCGGACGGAGGAAGGCGCATGATCCCTCTTATCCTTTACGCTGGCATTTTTGTTGCAGCATTTTTCATCGTTCGCATGGTCACTGAAGGCCGTGGAACCAAAGACTATACATCCTTAAAGACAGTCACCTTCGGGGATGAAAGTGCTGTGCGTCCGAACCGCGCCGCGTCAATCATTTCGGTTTTGTCTGTGTTCTTCATGTGGGCGACCTTTACGGGGTCTGCATTGATCCCAAGCTTTTTGCACATGCCTGGCCCGTTTGAAGGAACGACAACCTTCAACTACACCGTCGAAAATGCAGCTGGCGAACAAGACGATGCGACTGTTACCGTCTTGGTGCGCCCGCAAGGCGAAGACGCGGTTAAGCCGGAGGTAGAGGCCGGTGACGGCTTTGCAAAGAATGACACTGCGATTGTGAACAAGTGGGGCACAAAGGTCATTGTCGTTCAGGGCAATGATGAAGCTAAGAAAGCCGACGGTGCCAAGGTTGTTGCGATCAACGGTACACCTGTTGAAGCGCGATCAACCGTCGTTGTTGAGGGTGGATCTGTAACAATCACGGACAAAGGCACGCCGAATTTCAAGGCGGAAACCGGTTTGCAAATGGCGCCACTGTATTTGCCATCTCCTGAAAAGGTTTGGGCCCGTACACTTGAGATCGCCAGCGAAGGGTATCGCAACTTCTCCCTTTGGGAGCACTTGGGATTTTCCTTGTTCCGCGTTGTGGTTGGTTTCGTATTGGGTGCGATCGTTGGTATTCCGCTGGGCTATGCGATGGGTCTGAGCAATTGGTTCCGTGGTTGGTTCGATCCAATCGTTGAATTCATGCGCCCTGTGCCGCCGCTTGCCTTGATCCCATTGGTGATCATTTGGGCGGGCATCGGTGAAACGGGTAAGATCATCTTGCTGTTTCTTGCGGCCTTGTGGATCATGGCCATTGCGGCCCGTTCGGGTGTGTCTGGTGTTAACATCGCTAAGGTGCACGCGGCCTATTCTTTGGGTGCCAGCAAGCCACAGATCATGCGTCACGTCATCATCCCTAACTCACTGCCCGAGATATTTACCGGTGCACGTGTTGCGATGGGTGTGTGCTGGGGTACCGTTGTTGCGGCTGAATTGGTTGCGGCATCTCAGGGTGCTGGCATGATGATTATGGTTGCGTCCAAATTCCAACAAACCGACATCGTTTTAATGGGTATTATCTTGATCGGTGTGATTGGTTTTGGAATTGATATGCTGATGCGCTGGGCTGAGAAAATTTTGGTCCCATGGAAGGGCAAAAGCTAAGTAGCTAACCTTTGACTGACATCAGAAACCGCGCCCTCGAGGCGCGGTTTTTTTATGCGAGGCGCTGCCTCGCGCTCCGGGATATTTAGAAACAGAAGAAACACAGCGCGGATTGCTTCTTCTGTTTCTAAATATCCCGGGGGAGCGCGCAGCGCGGGGGCAGCGCCCCTTAGCTTTTCCCAATCCGTAAAAGCGCGACACCCAATAATGTGAACATGGTAGAAATTACCTTGATGACGTTTAGCCGCTCTTTAAGGAACACAACGCCGATCAAAAGTGCGAAAACGATACTGACTTCGCGCAGTGCTGTGACCAAGGCGATGGGCGCTTGGGTGAAGGCCCACGTAACGAGTGCATATGCTAGGAACGATGCGCTGCCGCCAATAAAGAATGCGGTGCGCCCTTTGGTGGCGATGTCTCGCAATGTGTTTGGGCCTGTTGCATAAAGGTACACTGCCATCAGGCTACAATTCCCAATTGTCAGGTAGCTGTAATAGCTGAGAGAGTTGCCTGCGAGCCTCGCGCCCAGTCCGTCGACGACAGAGTAAGCTGCGATGAAGCAGCCAGTTCCAAGTGCCAGCATTGCGGCCTTGGTATTTTGAACGCCGTCGGCGCGCCGTACCAATCCTAGGCTGACAATTCCAAGTCCGATGAACAGTACTGCGGTCAGTTGCAACGATGTGAGTGCGACACCGAGTACGAAGACTGAGAATAGCGTGACAAGCAAAGGCGCAGAGCCCCGCGCGATGGGGTAGACTTGGGTGAGATCCCCGATCTTATAGGATTGCAGCAGGAACAGCTGATATCCCATGTGCAGGACGATACCTGCGATGATGTAGGGCCAGCTTTCAACGTGTGGGAGTGGTACGAATACCATCGCGATCAATGCAATAGGCAGATGCCCCAACACCATCGCCCCCATGCTTACCCGTTTGTCGGCCCCCCCTTTGATCAGCGCATTCCATGAGGCGTGCAAAAGCGCGGCACCTATGACGGTAAGGAAGACAAAGGTGCTCATGGTGATCCTGACGGGTTGTGTGCGCTGAGCCTACACAAATGTCACGCATAGGGAAAGTTGTTGGCTGCAGTCATGTCGCGCCGCTTAGCGCTAAGGGCGGCGCGAGGTCGATTGCCTTAAGTTTTGGCTGCGTCCTTCATAGC
>DLQI01000098.1:3214-4204 GCA_002478745.1 Rhodobacteraceae bacterium UBA7436
CCTGTCAGGTTGTAAAAATCTGGGCTGCAGCGGGTGTAAAAGCCGTTGGTAAGGTATTCAAAAAACTCTGCACGGGTCGCGCCAAAGTCGGTCTCAAAGTCGATCATGGATTGTGCGCGGTACTCGATATCCTTGCCCATTGCGCGGCCAAGATCGTTGGCGATTTCTGCCATTGATTGCGGGGCGGGGCCTGTGATGTCGTAGAACTTGTTGGCGTGACGGTCTGGTCCCTCAGTCAGGACAACTGCGGCGGCTTGTGCAATGTCGCGCGTTGCCACGAAGGAGTTGCGCATGTCGCCAAGAGGATTTGAAAACCAACCCTCTGCATCGATGTTTTCACAATCCGTCTTCAGAAGGTGGTTCATGAAAAAGTTGTTGCGTAGCGCGGTCACGTTCAGTCCAGCGTCAATTAACGCCTTCTCGCCCCACCAATAATGCTGCAGCATCAAAGGAATACCTGCGCCTTCGCGCGAGGCGTGCTGATCGGCATTATAGCTGGCAGTGTTGGTGTCTGCCCCCATGCAGCTGACGCGCACCACGTGTTTGATCTGTGCGGCCCGTTTGCCCAGCTCTTTGCTGAAGGCAAGGTGTCCTTCCAGCATGGGGTCAAGGGATGCGGAGTAAACGGCGCTAACGCCGTCCAATGCGGCCTGCCATGTTGCCGGATCAGATAGGTCAAACTTAACCACTTCGTCCGCTCCAAGTTTCAAAAGCCCTGCGGCTTTGTCATCACTGAAGTAACAGGCACGCACTGTGAAGGCGTCATTGGTGGCAAGACGGGCGACCAGCTCTTTGCCAATGCGGCCTGTGGCGGATGTAATGAGGACAGTTTGTTTTGACATTATGACGGGCTTTCGTTTGAGCGAATTTGCCTATGTGTGGTCGTAATTTAGGTGGCGATCAATCCCTCATTGGTGGAGGGAGATTCATTAAAAGTATGGATTAATTTAGCCGCATCTAAAACGAGCTTGCTGAGAAACGTTTGGAAGT
>DLQI01000100.1 GCA_002478745.1 Rhodobacteraceae bacterium UBA7436
ACTAGACGAAATCGCTGACGTCTCAACTGAAGACAACGAGTGATTTAAAAATCGCTGTGCGGGGCTGGATTTTTTACTTGATCCCGCCCCGCACAGCGCCTAACTAACGGCGCAAGACTGGTCATGTGATCTGCATGACCTCCCAACCCTTGAATGGGGCATTAGCTCAGCTGGGAGAGCGCCTGCATGGCATGCAGGAGGTCAGCGGTTCGATCCCGCTATGCTCCACCAAGCGTTCTTGAACGCAAACACTTCCAAACGTTTCTCAGCAAGCCCATTTTAAATGCGGCTAAATCAATTCACACGTTTAATGAATCTCTCTCCACCGATGAGGGATTGATCGCCTCTTCAATTGCGACCACACATGGGGAAATTCGCTCAAACGAAAGCCCGTCATCATGTCAAAACAAACTGTCCTCATTACATCCGCCACAGGCCGCATCGGTAAAGAGCTGGTCGCACGTCTTGCCACCAATGACGCCTTCGCAGTTCGTGCCTGTTATTTCAGTGATGACAAAGCCGCAGGGCTTTTGAAACTTGGAGCGGACGAAGTGGTTAAGTTTGACCTATCTGATCCAGCAACATGGACGGCCGCATTGGACGGCGTTAGCGCCGTTTACTCTGCATCCCTTGACCCCATGCTGGAAGGACACCTTGCCTTCAGCAAAAAGCTGGGCAAACGGGCCGCACAGATCAAACACGTGGTACGCGTCAGCTGCATGGGGGCAGACACAAACACTGCCAGCTATAATGCCGACCAACACGCCTCACGCGAAGGCGCAGGTATTCCCTTGATGCTGCAGCATTACTGGTGGGGCGAGAAGGCGTTAATTGACGCTGGACTGAACGTGACCGCGCTGCGCAATAACTTTTTCATGAACCACCTTCTGAAGACGGATTGTGAAAACATCGATTCAGAGGGTTGGTTTTCAAATCCTCTTGGCGACATGCGCAACTCCTTCGTGGCAACGCGCGACATTGCACAAGCCGCCGCAGTTGTCCTGACTGAGGGACCAGGCCGTCACGCCAACAAGTTCTACGACATCACAGGTCCAGCCCCGCAATCAATGGCAGAGATCGCCAGCGATCTTGGCCGTGCAATGGGCAAGGATATAGAATACCGCGCACAATCCATGATCGACTTTGAGACCGACTTTGGCGCGACCCGTGCAGAGTTTTTTGAATACCTTACCAACGGCTTTTACACCCGCTGCAGCCCAGACTTTTACAACCTGACAGGTTCCAAACCAACGTCCTACTATGACTACCTTACGACCAAAGGGGTTAGCGGGGAAACGGGACTAGATGAACTATGGCAAGGAAACCTTTGGAAAAAAGGCGAAGACGCTATGAAGGATGCAGCCAAAACTTAGGGCAATCGACCTCGCGCCGCCCTTAGCTCTACGCGGCGCGACATGACGCAGCCAACAACTTTCCCTATGCGCCACATTTGCGTAGGCTCAGCGCACACAACCCGTCAGGATCACCATGAGCATCTTTGTTTTTCTTACCGTCATAGGTGCCGCGCTTTTGCACGCCTCATGGAATGCACTGATCAAAGGGGGGGCCGACAAACGGGTAAGCATGGGGGCGATGGTGTTGGGGCATCTGCCTATTGCATTGATCGCGATGGTATTCGTACCACTCCCACACCTTGAAAGCTGGCCCTACATCATCGCAGGCATCGTCTTGCACATGGGATATCAGCTGTTCCTGCTACAATCCTATAAGATCGGGGATCTCACCCAAGTCTACCCCATCGCGCGTGGCTCTGCACCTTTGCTCGTCACGCTATTCTCAGTCTTCGTACTCGGTGTCGCACTCACATCGCTGCAACTTACCGCAGTACTGTTCATCGGACTTGGAATTGTCAGCCTAGGATTGGTACGGCGCGCCGACGGCGTTCAAAATACCAAGGCCGCGATACTGGCACTTGGAACTGGCTGCTTCATCGCAGCCTACTCTGTCGTCGACGGACTGGGCGCGCGGCTCGCAGGCAACTCTCTCAGCTATTACAGCTACCTGACAATCGGGAATTGCAGCCTGATGGCAGTGTACCTTTATGCAACAGGCCCAAACACATTGCGAGACATCGCCACCAAAGGGCGCACCGCATTCTTTATTGGCGGCAGCGCATCGTTCCTAGCATACGCGCTCGTTACATGGGCCTTCACCCAAGCACCCATCGCCTTGGTCACAGCACTGCGCGAAGTCAGTATCGTTTTCGCACTCTTGATCGGCGTCTTGTTCCTTAAAGAGCGGATAAACGTCATCAAGGTAATTTCTACCATGTTCACATTATTGGGTGTCGCGCTTTTACGGATTGGGAAAAGCTAAGGGGCGCAGCACCTCGCATAAAAAAACCGCGCCTCATCGGGCGCGGCTTTTAATTTCAGCCATAGACTAGCTAATTAGCTTTTGCCCTTCCATGGGACCAAGATTTTCTCAGCCCAACGCATCAGCAGATCGATCCCAAAACCAATCACACCAATCATTATGATGCCCATCACAACGATGTCCGTTTGCTGGAACTTTGCCGCGACCATAATCATCATTCCTGCGCCTTGGGATGCCGCAACCAATTCGGCCGCAACAACGGTACCCCAACAGACACCCATCGCAACACGTGCACCGGTAAAGATCTCAGGCAGTGAGTTAGGGATAATTACGTGGCGCATGATCTGTGGTTTGCTTGCACCCAACGAGTAGGCAGCGTGCACCTTAGCGATGTTCACACCAGACACACCGGAACGAGCAGCGATTGCCATGATCCAAAGAGCCGCTAGGAACAACAAGATGATCTTACCTGTTTCACCAATACCAAACCAAATGATGATCAGTGGGATCAAAGCAAGTGGTGGCACAGGGCGCATGAATTCAACGATCGGATCGAACCAACCACGGAACCAGTTGCTCAAGCCCATCGCATATCCAAGTGGGATACCGATGATCGCACCAAAGAGGAAACCAACAACAACGCGGAACAATGAGTAACCCACGTGCTCCCAAAGTGAGAAGTTGCGGTAGCCTTCGCTCGCGATTTCAAGTGTACGGGCCCAAACCTTTTCAGGGGGAGGCAAGTATAACGGAGCCATCTGCCAACCTGTCTTTGCCTTAAAGTTAGGTGTGCCTTTGTCGGTCAACGTCACCGAACCACCATCAACGACAACGGTTGAACGCGCGACAACTGGTTCACCATTGATCGCAACGACCTTGGCACCATCTGCTTTTTTCGCGTCATCATTGCCTTGGACAACAATAACCTTCGTGCCCCACTTGTTCACAATCGCCGTGTCATTTTTGGCGAAACCGTCGCCGGCCTCTACCTCTGGCTTAACCGCGTCTTCACCTTGTGGACGGACCAAAACGGTAACTGTCGCATCGTCTTGTTCGCCAGCTGCATTTTCAACAGTGTAGTTAAAGGTCGTCGTGCCTTCAAACGGGCCAGGCATGTGCAAAACGCTTGGGATCAAAGCAGAGCCCGTAAAGGTTGCCCACATGAAGAAGATAGATAGTACCGAAATGATCGATGCTGCACGGTTAGGGCGCACAGCACTTTCGTCACCAAAGGTCACAGTCTTTAGGGATGTATAATCTTTGGTACCACGGCCTTCAGAAACCATACGAACCACGAAAAACGCTGCAACAAAAATGGCAACGTAAAGAATGAGAGGGATCATTTGCTTTCCTCCGTCCGGCCCATGATTTCTTCTTCCATGTCCCAGATCATTTCGAGGATTTCTTCACGCTTCACAGCGAAATCCGGATGTTTCTTTACTTCACGAAGATCGGCATCAACGCCCATCTCAGCGAACGGCAGACGGTATTCTTTGTGAATACGACCCGGGCGTGGGGCCATAACGATCAGGCGTTCACCCAACAGCAATGCTTCCTCAACCGAGTGGGTGATCAAGATGATCGTCTTACCGGTTTCTTTCCACAATTTCAGAACCAGCCCTTGCATCTTTTCGCGCGTCAAAGCATCCAAAGCACCAAGTGGCTCATCCATCAAAATAACGTCAGGGTCATTGGCAAGACAGCGGGCCAAAGCCACACGTTGCTGCATACCACCCGACAGTTCGTAAACTGCCTTTTCCTTAAAGTCCTGCAAGCCAACAACGTCCAGCAGGTGATCAACGATCTCTGCCTTATCCGCCTTTGGCATGCCCTTCATTGAGGGACCAAAACCTACGTTTTCACGTACACTCATCCACTCAAACAAAGCGCCTTGCTGGAAAACCATACCGCGGTCCGCATCCGGCCCACTGATACGTTTTCCATTTAATTCCATCACGCCTTCAGTCGGAGCCAAAAAGCCCGCAACGATATTCAGCAATGTTGTTTTACCACAGCCCGACGGGCCAAGTACGCTCATCAACTCACCTGCTTTGAGGTTGAGCGAGACGTCTTTCAACGCTTGGACAGACCCGCCGTTTGGCAAATCGAACCGCATTGAGAGTTTGTCAATTGATAGTCCAGACATGTTCCCACCTGTCATTAAGGTCGCCGCTTAGATTTCAGCGTCTGCCCTGTATCGCGGAATAAACCCGCTTCAGTCGAAAAAAATAGCCCGCGCGAAGTGATCCGCGCGGGCAAGGATTAAGCCCTAAAGCTTACATACCTTTTACAGCCATCAACGGTGCAGTGTTCACTGTACCTGCATAGCTGTCGAGTGCTGCATCGATGTTACCTGAGTCTAGGAACACTTTAGCTACGCCACCCATGAAGTCTTGAGCGCCGCCACCGAGCCAAGCAGCACCAAGCTGTTCGTCTACAGATGGGAAGATGAAGCCAGCCAATGTTTCAGAAGTAGCTGTTTCGTCCATGCCCGCATCTTTAGCGATTACTGGAAGCATTTTCGCTTGGTTTGCTTCGTCAGCCCACATAGCGTTCGCGTCTGCAGTGACTTTTAGGAACTTAGCAAGCATTTCGCCTTCTTCAGCTACGAAAGCAGCAGGTGCTGTTGTCGCATCAAATACCAAGATGCCCAGCTCTGTTTTCTCAGCGCCAGTCAACAAGATGTTGCCAGATTCTTTCATACGACG
>DLQI01000054.1 GCA_002478745.1 Rhodobacteraceae bacterium UBA7436
TTTACCAAGTTTTTGCCGATCAAACCTGGTTCCACCTCCTGAAAAGTAATTTGCCTACACTACACAATGCATAACCTCAGGTTATTTATTTACGCAGTAGTTGCTGTTGATTTATTAATTAGTCTTGCTAACCTCACCTCTCCGACCATGAGTCGGGTCAGATTTCTGGGAGGAAGTTAAGATGAACTTTTTAAAGACAATGGTTAGTGTCTCAGTGATAGCAATTGCCTCTGCAAATGCGGCGCAAGCAGAAAAACTAACTCTTTACTGCAGTGCGCAGGAAGATTGGTGCCAATTGATGGCTAACACCTTTGAAAATACCACTGGAATCGATGTTGCGATGACCCGAAAATCCTCGGGGGAGACATTTGCTCAAATCAAAGCAGAAAGCTCTAATCCAAAAGGTGATGTTTGGTGGGGTGGTACCGGAGATCCGCATTTGCAAGCGGCCGAAGAAGGTCTGACTGCCTCCTACGTGTCACCGATGCGCGATCAATTGCATCCCTGGGCTATTTCCCAAGCCGTCAGTGCCAACAATAAGACAATTGGTATTTATTCTGGTGCCTTAGGCTATGGTTACAACACCGATCTACTAGCTGCGAATAGCCTACCGGCGCCCACGTCTTGGGCCGATTTGACCAAGCCTGTCTATAAAGGCCACGTTCAGATGGCAAACCCGAATTCGTCGGGAACTGCATATACGACATTGGCGACGATGATGCAGCTGTTTGGTGAAGATGGTGGCTTCGACTATATGAAAGGTCTGCACGCCAACATTAACCAATATACCAAATCTGGCTCGGCTCCGATTAAAGCCGCCGGTCGTGGTGAAACCACCATCGGCATCGTATTCATGCATGACGCCGTAAAACAGGCTGTTGCTGGGTTCCCCGTAAAAGTTGTCGCTCCTGCTGAGGGCACGGGCTACGAAATTGGATCCATGTCTATAATTGATGGTGCGCGCAATATGGATGAAGCGAAGATTTTTTATGATTGGGCTTTAAGCGCTGACGCCCAGAATCTGGCTTTGCAAGTAAATGCGTTTCAAGTTCCGTCCAATATGGGAGCTCAGACATCTGATAGCGCACCGGATATGAGCAGCATTAAGCTGATCGATTATGATTTCAAAACCTATGGATCTTCAGCCACGCGGAAGCGTTTGCTGAAAAAGTGGGATGATGAAGTTTCGGTTCTGCCACAATAAATGAAGCCTCTTGCCTCATTAGAACAACCAGCCAACCCTGTTTTGATTTTTTGGATCGCGATCGGGTTGGTAGGTTTTTTTGCCGTGCCTTGGTATGGGGTTGAGGATTTTTTTAAATTTGAATGGCTGATTGACGGTTATCCCTTTGATGCCGACTATGCGCCGGCGGCCTTTCTATTGGGCCAGGCGGAGAAGCTTTGGCTTGCTCCGCTAATTTTGCCGCTTCTGGCACCGTTTGCAGTTCTCCTCAAACGCAAAAGTGACCCGCTCTATGCGCGGGTGCTTATTGTGGCTGGGGCTATAGGTCTCGGTTGGATAATCCTACAGGGGTTTTCAATTGGAATAAGAGGCTGGAACTTTGGCTGGTTGCGAGTGTTTTTGGGAGATCTTAATGATCGGCAATACGGCATGGGCTATGGCGGCATGCTGGTTACAGTCGCGTTTCTGTTCCTCTTTACACAGGGCATTGCGGCCCGTGGGGCAATCAATGGCGATGTGTTTGTGGTCAGCTCGATTTCGGGAATTGTGGTGATCGTTACCATTTTCGTTTTTTTCCCGATTGCCAAAATGTTAACTGCCGCCTTTATCACGGATGTGGGAGGGTACTCACTTTCGGTATTCGCCTCTAAGTTTTTTGATGACCGACTTTGGGGCCTAGGATGCCTGTCTGGCGGTCGCTGCGGTGTTGCATGGAATTCCTTGTTTCTCGCCGTGTTGGTGGGGCTGATTACCACGACGTTGGGGCTGATTTTTGCGCTGGTCGTAACTCGCTCGGGTTTTCGCTACAAACGAGCGCTACGGGCGCTGACTGTTTTACCAATCATCACTCCGCCTTTTGTTATCGGCCTTGCGTTGATCTTACTGTTTGGTCTGTCAGGCGCGGTTACAACCTTTTTTTCCGACGCCTTTGGTATCCAACCGACACGCTGGCTGTATGGCCTGCCGGGGGTGTTGATTGCTCAGATTTTGGCATTCACGCCAATTGCCTTTCTTGTTTTAATCGGTGTGGTTGAAGGCGTGTCGCCTTCTATGGAAGAGGCTGCGCAAACGCTTCGGGCTACCAAATGGCAGGTGTTTAAAACCGTATCTCTGCCGCTTATGCGACCAGGTTTGGCCAATGCGTTTCTGTTGGGATTTATCGAAAGCATGGCAGACTTTGGCAACCCTTTGGTATTGGGAGGCAACTTTGACGTGCTTTCTACCGAAATATTCTTTGCAATTGTCGGTGCGCAATATGACCAAGGCAAGGCAGCTGTTCTTGCAATGGTGCTCTTGTGCTTCACTCTGGGTGCATTTTATGCGCAACGCTTCTGGCTTGGCAAGAAAAGCTACACCACTGTGTCTGGCAAGGGCGACAGCGGTATGCATCCACATATGCCGCGCGCACTATCAATTCCGGTTCTGGCGCTTGCTATGATTTGGGCTGCCTTTACCATGGTTGTTTACGCAATGATTTTTTATGGCTCTGTGGTAGAGTTGTGGGGTGTCAATAACAGCCTCACGTTCAAACATTATTTCACAGCTTTCTCGTTTAGCTTTGAGGAATCGGGGATCCGATGGTCTGGGGCCGCTTGGGACAGCTTTTGGACCACTCTAAAAATTGCCGGAATAGCCGCGCCTTTGACTGCGATTGTCGGTTTGATCACGGCCTATCTTCTAACCCGTCAAACCTTTGCCGGTAAGAACGCCTTTGAATTTGGCACTATGCTTTCCTTTGCCATTCCCGGCACGGTGATCGGTGTGAGCTATATTTTGGCCTTCAATGTGCCACCTATCGAAATTACCGGCACCGGAATTATTCTGGTGGTTAGCTTTATCTTTAGAAATATGCCGGTTGGTGTGCGGGCGGGTATTGCGTCGATGTCGCAGCTCGATAAATCACTGGATGAAAGCTCTTTGACCCTTGGCGCAAACTCTTGGCAAACGTTTAGGCGGATCATCCTGCCACTACTGCGCCCGGCCATACTAGCGGCCCTTGTTTACAGCTTCGTTCGCGCGATGACTGCAATCTCGGCCGTCATATTTCTTGTATCGGCAGAATATGACATGGCGACCAGTTACATCATTGGGCGTGTGGAAAATAACGATTACGGCCTCGCAATTGCCTATTCGACAACGCTGATTTTTGTGATGCTGGCGGTTGTTGGCGCCATGCAGTTGGTGGTTGGGAAAACAGAGATCGGGCGGCGTATGTCCCAGTCGCGTACCAATGTTTAAGGATCTGAAATGAGCATTAACTCCAAAGCAGCCCCAGTGGTTTTTAACAATGTCACTAAGGTCTACGGCAAGGATGTTGTTGCTGTCGACAATATTAACCTGAAGATCGAAGCTGGCAAACTGGTGACTTTGCTCGGCCCTTCTGGCTGTGGAAAGACGACTACATTGCGCATGATTGCCGGGCTGGAGATGGCGACCAAAGGATCCATTTTCATTGGTGACAGTGATGTGACATTGCTGCCTGCCACTGATCGTGACGTCTCCATGGTGTTTCAATCCTACGCATTGTTTCCGCATATGAGTGTGATGGAAAATGTGGCCTACGGTTTGGGATTTTCTGGCTTTGATAAATCTGAAACTAAGGACCGCGCCGTGCAAGGGTTAGATTTGGTTGGGCTTAAGGGCTACGGAGACCGATTGCCTTCGGAATTGTCTGGCGGCCAGCAGCAGCGCGTTGCGGTTGCACGAGCCTTGGTATTGGAACCGCAAGTTCTGCTTTTTGACGAGCCCTTGTCGAACCTTGATGCAAAACTCCGACGCCAAGTTCGTGAAGAAATCCGAGAAATTCAGCAAAACCTCGGACTTACAGTCGTCTATGTGACACATGATCAAGAAGAGGCTTTGGCCGTATCTGATGAAATTGTCGTTATGTACAATGCTGGGATTGCCCAAATAGGCAGCCCGCGTGATCTATATGAAGCGCCTGCGGATCGCTTTGTTGCTGATTTTATAGGTGAGGCTAATATAATTTCTTGCGAAATAGTCGCTGTTTCTGGCGATGCAGCGACCATTAATATAGCGGGTTTCATCCATACTCTGCCATCGCACGGCTTGTCGGTAGGCCCGGCTCAACTTGCTGTGCGGCCGACCCGTTTGATCATGAATGCGCCGAGCGGAATAACGGTGACGGTACAAAAAGCCACCTATGTGGGCAGCCGTATGGAATACACGTTCAAAGCAGAGTTTGGCACATTGTTTTCAGTGTCCGAAAATGTGGATGAACCGCTTAAGGTAGGACAATCTCTTACGGTTGGGCTCGATAAAATAGGGCCGGTTTTGCTGCCCAAAATCTAGCCCTCGAATGCCTCATCGGCCATGGCTTTTAACTGGTCAAACACGCCCGAGCTTCCCACAACCACGCGGCCACCGTGAGTAATCATCTCATCGGCATCTTGAATTTCGACCCGTCCACCAGACTCATTCACAATCAACTGGCCCGCCAGACAATCCCAAGCGTTCATATGCTCTTCGACATAGCCCAACAACCGCCCCGCCGCTACATAAGCAAGCGATAGCGCACCAGATGCATTTCTGTGATACATGCCGCCCCGATCAAAAATTATGTTCAATAATTTTTGAATGCCTTTGGTGCTCACCCGATTGGAAAAACCTGTTCCGATGGTGCCGCGGGTTAGGGATGTGTTGGCGTCACAAATGAGCGGGTTTTGATTTAAAATCGCGCCGGCACCCCGCACCGCGCTGAACATCTCTCTGTGTATGGGATCATAGATCACACCGGCTTCGGTTATTCCGTCTTTTACCAACGCAATAACTACGGTCCAGGCTGGAATCGCGTTTATGAAATTGGTTGTGCCGTCAATCGGATCAATCACCCAAGTATAGCCAGACTGGGACGCGAGGGGCGCGTGTTCTTCACCGACGATGCCGTCTTGAGGAAAGTGTTTCGATATTTCAGCGCGAACAAATGTCTCAACAGCCTTATCCGCTTCAGATACAAAATCTTGAGGGCCCTTGTCCTCAATTTCCAGGCTTCCTACACGCTGGAAAAAACCTAACGCAAAAATACCTGCCTCATTGGCAATTTCAACAGCCTTTTCAGCCCTGATTTCGATACTCATTGGTAGATCTCTCCGGGTACACAATATGATGCAATTGTTAATACTAAAAATCATTAAGCGACTATTTGCAAAGTATTTACAAAGAATACTTACCAAGACTAGGATGCTCCGAAACATTTGTCTTTATGCAGCGGCACAGAATTTATTTAGGCGGCTGCAATGGTCATGGAATTATAAGCCAGTTGGGCAGCGCATGAAACGTTCAAGAGTTAATGAAACTATAGCCCAAGCGGATGATATGATCCGCAGCTTTGGTTTTACTTTGCCACCCTTTGCATATTGGACGCCGGAAGAGTTTTGCGCCAACAAAAGTCAAGCCGACCATATCATCGAAGCGCAATGTGGTTGGGATATCACCGATTACGGTGTCGGCGATTTTGATGCAATGGGCCTGTTTTTATTTACGCTGCGCAATGGCCGTCTGGCCGATCTGCGACGCGGCGGCGGGATGTGCTATGCGGAGAAGCTACTAATCTCCAAGCAAGATCAACTCTCCCCGATGCATACGCATGTCATCAAAGCCGAAGATATCATTAACCGTGGCGGTGCAACCTTGGTGGTCGAAGTTTTTGGATCTGATGCTGAGGGTAGCTTCGCCGGTGATCAAGGCGGCAGTGTTTTTTGTGATGGGATGCGCGTGGACTATGCACCGGGTCAGAAACTGTGCCTCGCGCCTGGTGAAAGCGTCACGCTTATGCCCGGTGACTGGCACGCCTTCTGGGGCGAGGGCGGCGACGTATTGATAGGCGAAGTCTCAACCGTGAATGATGATAATACAGACAATATTTTTCGTGAGCCGATTGGGCGTTTTGCAAAGATTGAAGAAGATGTCGAACCCATCCACCTGCTGGTCAGCGACTATGCAGAACGGTTGGCTTAAGCCGTGGTCCTGCCAGCTATTGAAGCTGCCAATGAACTCAGGACACTAAGATTAGGCGCGATGTTGCGCTGTTTATGTCAGCAAGCACGCTCAGGCATCGCACGTGTAACCAGCCCCAATTCACCCCTCTCGGCAACTATGTGTTCCGCTAAAGGCGCAACAGGGGCTGGGTGAGGGTTTTTGTTGGCTGTGAGGGGCCGCAGAAACGCCATCTCTATTCACGCACCAATTTCAAGATAAACCATGCTGCTACTCTCTTCGAGTAGCGTCAATTATTGAGCGCATAGATTTAGTTTGTGCCAGCAATCCGATTGGTGTTCTCATTAAGTTGATAGCAACCAGCAACTGGAAGCGTGTTTTCATTTGTCTAAAACACTCATTTCTGTGATGGAATGTCATTAAAAAATGTTAGGGCTTTTTGGGTAGCTGCTCTTGCCAAAATACAGTCACACCAACGCGACAAGTTTTCGGCGTGTTCAATGGATAATCCAAGGTGTTTATGTATACGCAGCCAAGGGTACAGCGCGATGTCAGCGATGCTATATGTATCCCCACAGATATATTTTTGGGAGTTTAACTGTTCATTCAGATATTCAATCGAGCGATTTGCGATAGCGCTGTATTGGGCCAGCGCGTCGGAATTGGGCGACTTTGCCAGTCTGGACCAATATTCGATCTGTCCGAAATATGGCCCTTGAGTCGATGCCTGATAGAAGAGCCAAGCGATCAATTTAGCATTCAACGAAGAGCCCTCCATCAGCCCCCAGCCTGTTTTTTGCGCCAAGCTAAGTAGGATCGAATTGGATTCTGTTTGGTGCATATCACCATCCCAAATCACAGGCACCTTTCCGGCTGGGTTTATGGCGCGAAATTCGGCAGAGTGTTGCTCTCCAGCGCGAATATTGATGGGCTTAAATTCATAAATTAGCCCAGCTTCACACAAGAACATCAGCACCTTTAAAGTATTGATGGTGTCATATCCGTATAATGTAATCATGAGCCTACTGTCTCCAAGACTTTGGCATCACAGGCGTTTGTGCCAGGAGTAATTTTGTATATTCGGCTTGGGGACTCTCATAGACTGCCTCGGTCGTATTGACCTCTTCGATCTTGCCATTGAGTAAAACGGCCGTGTCATCGGCCATTTGACGCACCACAGCAAGATTGTGGCTGATGAACAGGATGGTTAGTCCAAACCTTGCTTGTAGCTCTTTGAGCAAATTCAAGATTTCAGCCTGAATCGACACATCCAGCGCCGACGTCGGCTCGTCACAGATCAAGAACCGTGGCCGCGCGAGTAACGCCCGTGCCACCGCAATGCGCTGACGTTGGCCGCCCGAGAATTGGTGCGGGTATTTGGTGATAGCGTCTGGCTGCATCCCCACGAGTGATAACATAGAGGCCGCCAAACTCACGCGCTCGGCTGGGTCTTTGACAAAACCGTAAAACCATAATGGTTCGGTCAGAATATCCCCGATACGGTGTCGGGGATTCAGACTTGAGTAGGGATCTTGAAACACCATTTGAACCAGCTGCCGCGACGGATGGTGCCGACTTCGAGATGCTCCGAATGGTAGCACCGTGTCGCCCAAGATCATCGCCCCATATGTGGGTGTCACAAGGCCAGTGATGGCTTTCGCCAGCGTGGATTTTCCGGACCCGCTCTCACCTACCAACCCCATGATAGAACCGGGTCTAATGGTTAGAGTCACATCTTCCAGCGCGACATAGGGAGATGGTTTGCGAAACAAGGATGTGCGCGGCCCGGCAAACGTCACTGTGAGGTTTTCCAAGGTAAGCCCTGTGAGGCAGTGTTGTTGTCCTTCAAGCAACCAGCGCTCTGCTGTGTCACCCTGCATCACCGCAGTGTCGTCTACAGCAGGAACGCGGAAGCGATCTATTTTTCGATCCAATGGAGGCACAGCATCCATCAGCGCGCGCGTGTAGGGATGTTTGGGAGCGCCTAAGACCTGCGCAGTGGCACCTGTTTCCACCACACGCCCCTTGCGCATGACCGTCACGCGGTCAGCCACTTGGGCTATCACGCCAATGTCATGGGTGATCAACATAAACGCAATCTGCCGTTCCTTGGCCAACTGTTGGATCAAGTCTAGGACCTGCGATTGCACAGCAACATCCAATGCTGTTGTGGGCTCATCGGCAATGATCACCTCCGGATCGGTACAGATTGCCAATGCAATGACAACCCGCTGGCGCATCCCGCCGGAAAATTGATGTGGGTAGGCCTTTATCCGTTGGGATGCGTTTTGAATTCCGATGTCTTCGAGGAGATCAACGGCGCGTCTGCGGGCTGCGGTTTTGCTGGCATCTGAATGGGCCTGAATGGTCTCAACCAGCTGATCCTCAATCGTCATCAGCGGGTTCAAACTGGTTTGCGGGTCCTGAAAGATCATCGAAATGCGATCCCCGCGGACCTCATGCGCTTGGGCGGGTGTTAGCTCACGAAGGTCTGTATCGCCCAGCGTCAGTATTCCCTTGGTGACATAGCCCGGTGCTTGCAGTAGGCCAATAACCGCTGCGCCTACGGTGGATTTGCCTGCACCACTTTCGCCAACCAACCCGTGAATTTCACCCGGCTTGATCGTCATGTCCACGCCCTCGATGGCACTAAAATCGCCAAAGCGGGACGGGAATTTGACGGTAAGGTCTTTGATCGTCAGCATCTAGCGCAGCCTCGGGTTGAAGATGTCACGTAGGAAATCGCCAAGGATGTTGATGGACACAACCAAGGCGATGAGGAACAACGTGGGGATCCACAAAATCCACCATTCACCTGACAGCAGGAATTGCATGCCGATGCGGATTAGCGTGCCAAGGCTGGGGCTGTCGGCGGGCAGGCCGATGCCGAGGAAGGATAAGGTTGCCTCAAGCAAAATGGCGGAGGCCAGATCGACTGTCATGATCACTAAAAGTGGACCAAGGATGTTGGGCAGGATATGCACAAACATCACCCGCGAGGGGCGTTGGCCCATCATGATTGCGGCCTGCACGTATTCTTTATTCATCTGGACGAAAGTCGTGGCGCGCGCTGTACGGGCGAAGTTCACCCAAAGCGACAGCGCAATGGCGAGGGTCAAAACTGCAACGCGTAAATCTTGTTGAATGGCAGCTGGCAGAATGCCTCGTGCAATCCCGTCAATCAGCAGCGCTGTTAGGATCGCGGGCAGTGCCAGTTGCACATCTGCGATACGCATCACGACGGCATCAAATCGTCCGCCATAATATCCAGCTGCAAGACCAAGACCTACGCCTATAACGGCCGCAATCGTCAAAGCAGACAGGCCAATAATCAGTGACAGCCGTGCGCCGTACAAGATTGCCGAGATCATATCGCGACCTTGATCGTCGGTGCCTAACAGGTATTTCGGGTTTGCCCCGTCTTGCCACACAGGGGGTAATAACCCGTCGAATAGGCTAAACGATGCCAGGTCATAGGGGTTCACCAGTGCGATCCAAGATGCGAATATCGCACCTAAAATGATGAGTGTAGCAACCATTGCCGCGACAATCGCCGATGGGGAATGGACGAACAGCCACAGACCTTCAAACTTCTTCAAAAAGGCAATCATTCCACGTCCCTAAGTCGCAGGCGCGGGTCGATGGCAACGTAGAGCAAGTCGACCACAAGGTTCACCAACACAAAGAAAAATGCAATCACCACAAGGTAGACACCCATCACAGGGATATCAACGAAGCGGATCGATTCAAGAAACAACAAGCCCATTCCGGGCCATTGAAATACGCTTTCAGTGACGATGGAAAACGCGATGACACCGCCAAACTGCAGCCCAATAATCGTAATCACAGGCACCATTGTGTTCACCAATGCATGTTTGTAATGCAGTTTCCTCATTGGCACACCCCGCGCCATGGCAAAGCGGATGTAATCGGATCGCATGACCTCCATCATTTCGGCACGCACCAAACGCATGGTGAGGGTCAGTTGATAAACGCCAAGAGTAATCGCAGGTAAGAGTAACGCACGCCATCCACTGATGGTGAACAATGAACTTTCCCAGTTGCCAATTTGTACGGTGCCACCGCGACCGAACGTGGGCAGCCAGCCCAGTTGGACGCCAAATAAAAATATCAGCATGATCCCTATCACAAAGGTTGGGATCGACACCCCAACAAGGGTGGTCATCAAAATGGTTTGGGTCCAAATACCGCGCGGTTTTAACGCTGTATATACACCCGCAGGCACTCCAACCAAAAGAGAAATGATCAACGCCACGACGCCCAATTCCAAGGTTGCAGGAACACGTTCGGTGATCATATCTGCGACAGGTTGGCGGGTACGATAAGAATAGCCAAAATCACCCTGCAACATATCGCCGGTAAAACGTATAAATTGGGAGACGAACGGGTCGTTCAATCCGAGTTCTTCACGCAGGCGTTCTTGATCTGCAACTGAGGTTTCCACCCCTGTCATCTGCGTGATCGGGTCCCCAACAAACCGAAATAAGGAAAAGGCCAAAAAGGCGACGGCCAGCATTACAAAGACGGATTGAATCATCCGCTTCACAATAAAATAAACCATCGCCGTTTTGCCCTAACTTCGGATCAGTTTACTGTAACCCAGCGCAACATGAAGAAGTTGTCAGCGCGTTGTGTCAGATCAATATTATCCTTGGCAGCCCAAATAAGCGGCTGGGTATAAAGCGGAATATACGCGGCCTCTGCCTGAGTGATTGCAACGACCTCATCAACCATAGCCTGACGTTTTTCTGGATCTATTTCCTGCTGGATGCTGGGCAGTAACGTATCAACGCGTTGGTTCGAATACCCACCAAAGTTCCACGACCCGAGTTTCTTTTCAGAATTTGGTGTCGATAACAGAAAACGGATCGGATGCTCCATGTCAAAAGTGCCAGGTGACCAGCCTAGAAGATACATATCAAATGCATCTTCACGCAGCTGCGGCCAGTAATCGCGAACGGGGCCCGTGCTAAGTTCAGCATTCAGACCCACAGCCGCGAACATCGATGCCGCCGCACGACATAGTGCCTCATCGTTGATGTAACGATCATTAGGGCATTTCAGGCCAAAGCTAAACCCATTTGGATAACCGGCCTCGGTCAAAAGGCCCTTGGCGCGCTCCGGGTCATAGGCTGGACGAGTTGAATTGGCTTCGGAATAACCTGATATTCCTGCTGGAACCAATTGTGAAGCACCGTCGATCTTGCCCCTGAAAAGCACTCGGTCGATGGACGCTATATCGATAGCATGGGCGGCCGCTTGACGAACGCGAACATCCTGAAACGGGTTCGCCCCAGTGACGTCGGACGAATAAAGCAGTTCTTCGTGTTCGTGCCCAAAGCCCAACATTATCACCCGAGTTTCTTCGCCCTCGAGAACTTTAAACCCGTCACGGCCTTCGACCTGTGCGACGTCCTGCAAAGGAATTGGCTGTATAAAATCAATCTCGCCCGACAACAAGGCAGCAAGGCCAGTCGCTGCGTTACCAATTGGAGTAAATATTGCTTCGCTAATATTGTGCTCAGCTGCGCCCCACCATCCGGCATTTGGGGCCAAAACAGTTTTGATTCCGGGATCGCGGCTGGCGACTGTAAACGGGCCTGTGCCGTTTACGTTCATGGTGGCAAAGTTTTCAGCATCGCGAGCAGGCAGTTCTGCGCCATTTGCTTCGGCCCAACCTTTATCGAGAATCATAAAGTTGGCGATAGAATCTGGAAATAATGGGTTTGGAGCATTGGTGACGAAATCAATGGTGTAATCATCAACCACTCTAACCTCTTTTACTGGTGCGAACCAAGACCTCACATCAGCAGCTTCGCTCGATGCGCGCTCATAGGAAAACATGACGTCCTCCGAATTGAAGAGGGATCCGTCCTGGAAAGTCACACCTTCGCGCAGGTTGAAACGCCACCCATTTTCATCGGATAGAGGTTCCCAAGATTGAGCGAGCGAGCCCTCAATAGACATACCCTGATTCCGGCGTACAAGACCTTCATAGATATTATTTAGAAACGAAAGAACCGGAGCAGAGTTTACTGCATGTGGGTCCATTGTTTGCGGATCGGTATTCGATGCCCAACGAAATGTTTCGGCGGAAGCACTAAATGCCGTTAAGCTCATCGCGCCACCAATAAAGGCTAGTTTTAGTATTTTCATTACTCTCTCCCTCGTTGTTAAACAGTATTGCTCACTTTCGGGTTTAATTATGCGGGGCTATCGGCGAATAGTCCATGCTGTGATTTAATAGGCTTGGTCACAGTGAACTTGCTCGAAGTGGGCAGGGTCGCTTTGTAGCGTCTCTGGATGACAAAATACCCTGCATCTCGCTACATGAAACCTGGCC
>DLQI01000132.1 GCA_002478745.1 Rhodobacteraceae bacterium UBA7436
GGCATATTCTGATGAACAAACAACAACTTCATAAAACTCTTCCAACCGTAAACTAAAAATTGGCCTACTGGACCGTGACAGGTTTTAAGCTAAAAGGGCAGCATCCAAGAACGCGCGCATTTTGCGTTCATAAGGTTCGTTGACCACGCGCGTGACTTCCGCCCCTTGCTTCATGACGATTAGGGTCGAATGTCGTTTGACCCGCAGACGATCCGCGAACTGGGATTGCCCAAAAGTATCCCAGTCTACATTCACAAATGACAGCGTGTTGTACTCTGTATTTTCAGCCATCAATTTGGCCATCAGCTCTAGTTTTTCGTTACAGGTGTGTGACCATGTTGCCCGAAAATTTAGGATTACTGTCTGTTCTGTTTGCTTTAGCTGCTCCCAAGTTGCAGGGGAGTATTCCACCAAACTGTAGGCCTGCGCAGCCATTGGCAACAAAAGCGTTGTGGTAGAGGCCATCAAAAATATGCGACGTTTCATTGGTGTCTCCGACGTGAAATCTATTGGCGAACCATAAGGAACAAAAACGGCTCTGATAAGGTCGACAATTAGGTTTTTGTTTGGCGTGACAGTTGTACCGCTAAAATGCCTGCAGCGATTATCACAACGCCTACAATGTCATACAACCCTAACTGCTCTCCCAAGATAACGGCGGCAATTGCTACCCCAAAGAATGGGTTGAGAAAGTGAAACGTTGCTGCGCGCACAGCCCCAATCCGCTCGACCAATTTGAACCATATCCAGGTTGCTAAAAGCCCTGGCGCTAAAGTGGTGTAGATAAAGGCAACGATCAGTGGTGAACTTAAGTTCACAGTGATCGTTTCCGTTGCAATTGAAGCGATTGCCAATATTGCGGAACCTACTAACATTTGTAGCCCAACAATCATCAACAGGTTTCCGCCCGAGGATGCATTGCGCATAGAAAGCGTTGCAACCGTCAAGGCGACAGCCGCAATGATACACAGTGCTATCCCTGTCGCGTCCACGCCAGCCTCAATCCTTGTCGCCATGATCATCGTGACACCAACGATCCCCAGTACAAGACCTGCCATGCCAAATATCGGGAGACGTTCTTTAAAGAATAACCATCCCGCAACAGCGACCATCAATGGCATGCTTGAGGCAATGATTGAGGCAACAGATGCTTCGATTGTTTGCATCGCGTAAAAGTTCAGACCTAGGTACAGGGCGTTCTGGCACATCCCAAAAACGAAAGTGGCTTTCCATTGCTCTGATGTCAGCCGCATGGATTGCCCCAACGCGCGGGCAATCGTGACCCCAATCAAACCTGATAGGAAGAAGCGTAAAGCAAGAGATGCTAACGGGGGGGCATCAACCACGATAATGCGGGCGGATGTGAAGGCTGATGACCAAATCAGTGCGAACAAAAGTCCCATGCCGATTGCACGTAAGTCCATTTTCGTTCTCCACCCTATTTCTCAAATGACCCTTTCGCAAAACAGGTCAGTGTTCAAGGGATAGGGTGCGCAAACAAAAAGGGCCGCCACATTGGCGACCCTTCCTGAATTCATGCAGAATGAAGGCTTAACCGTTCACGCTGTCTTTCAACGCTTTTGCGATTGTCATTTTGACAACTTTGTCTGCGTCTTTTTTGAACTGCTCGCCAGTTGCAGGGTTACGAACCATGCGCTCTGGACGTTCGCGGCAATAGATTTTGCCAACGCCTGGCAAAGTGACTGCGCCACCACCAGAAACTTCTTTTGTGATCAGTGCACATACTGCTTCAAGAGCTGCGCCTGCTGCTTTTTTGTCTGCGCCCATTTCTTCAGCCAGTGCGGCGACAAGTTGGGTTTTTGTCATTGGTTTAGCCATTTTCAGGTCTCCTTCGTCCGCCCGATGTTGGGCCTCATTTAAAGAATGTAACGGAATGTTGTGACCAAACACAACGAATTGTAGCAGGCAAAAGCAGTAAAATATGTGATTTTAGTGCTTTTTTTCGGATTTATAGGAATGCGGTTTCCTCAAAAGATCTTAATTTGCGGCTTTGGATGCGTTCTAGCGGCATTTCACGTAAATGTTCCATCGCCCGAATTCCGATCATTAAGTGATTTGCGACCTGGGTTTTGTAGAAATCTGAGGCCATTCCAGGCAGTTTTAGCTCCCCATGGAGTGGCTTGTCAGAGACACAAAGTAAGGTGCCATATGGCACGCGGAATCGGTATCCGTTGGCCGCAATCGTTGCGCTTTCCATGTCTAAAGCGACAGCGCGTGACTGGCTGAGGCGTTGAACTGGGCCAGATTGATCGCGCAATTCCCAGTTGCGATTATCGATGGTTGCGACGGTTCCTGTCCGCATGATCCGCTTCAGTTCAAATCCCTCAAGTTTGGTCACTTGGGCCACGGCGGTTTCCAGCGCGATCTGAATTTCTGCTAAGGCTGGGATTGGGACCCAAACAGGTAGGTCGTCGTCCAGAACGTGGTCTTCACGTAAGTAAGCATGTGCCAAAACGAAATCGCCTAAGGCTTGGGTGTTGCGCAATCCAGCACAGTGACCAACCATCAACCATGCATGTGGGCGTAAGACCGCGATATGGTCAGTTGCGGTCTTGGCGTTTGAAGGGCCAACACCGATGTTGACCAACGTGATGCCAGAACCATCAGCACGCTTTAGGTGGTAGGTCGGCATTTGTGGCGTTTTGTCTGAGGTCGAAAGTTCCTCGTCGCCTTTGGTGATCACTTCATTCCCTGTTGAGACAAAGGCGGTATACCCGCTTTGGGGATCACTCAATTGGCTGCGTGCGTAGGATTCAAATTCGGACACATAGAACTGGTAGTTTGTGAACAAGACGTGGTTTTGGAAATGGGATGGATCAGTCGCCGTGTAATGTGACAAGCGCGCTAACGAATAATCGACGCGTTGCGCGGTGAACGGGGCCAGTGGTCCGGTGTCGTCTGGCGATACATATGTACCATTCACGATATCATCGTTTGTTGTGCTAAGGTCCGGCACATCAAAGAAGTCACGCAGTGTGAAGTCTGCCGCGCCTTCTTGGGGTACAGTGATGTTAGGGTCACTTGCTACTGCGAAGTGAACTGGGATTGGCGTGGTCGAAGACATCACTTGGACGGATGTTTTATGGTTTTCGATCAGCAATCCGATTTGTTGAATTAGATAGTCACGAAACAGGTCGGGGCGGGTGATTGTCGCCGCATATGTGCCCGGTGATGAGACGTGGCCAAATGCCAATCTAGTATCAATTTTGGCAAAGCTGGTCGTGGTTATGCGCACCTCTGGGTAAAACGCGCGAATGCGTCCCTTTGGTGCGCCGTCAACCATTGCCGTGGTGAAAGCACCACATAAGAATTCGGTTGCTTCGGTGTACAACTTTTCCAGCTGTATAACTGCGGATGCTGCGTCATCAAATTGTTTTGGGGCGTCTACGTCGGGTGTTGTAATCTCTTTGCTCATTTTACGTCTCTATTACGGGTATAAATTCAAATGTACGCACGTCGACCAATCCAAGGTCTGAAATGCGCAGTTCAGGTATCACGACTAGGGCCAGCAACGAATGTTGCATGTAGGCATTGTTCAAGGTGCAGCCGCAGTCGCGCATCGCTTGCATCATTTTTTCGGCACTCGCAGCCACTTCGGTTGCGGGTTTGTCAGACATAAGACCTGCAATAGGTAGTTTAACCAATGCTGTTTCTTGTCCGTCTTGATAGATCGTGATTCCGCCACCGACCTCAGCCAGACGGTTGGCGGCCATTGCCATATGCGCACGATCTGTTCCCACAACGATCATATGATGGCTGTCATGCGCCACGGTTGAGGCCATTGCCATTTTGCCCCCATACCCAAAGCCTGAAACAAAGGCGTTGACTACACCACCTGTCGCGCGGTGTCGCTCAACCAGCGCAATTTGACAGGTGCCATTCGCGCCTTCAACCAACCCATCGGAAACCGGCAGATCCATTTTTAGCGCTTTGGTAGGTGCCTGATTTTCGACAACACCAATCACATTGGCCGTAACCGAATTTGCGCCACTCGGTGCGCTAACTTCAAAGTCAGTCGCTGAAAGGGTTTTACCCATGTTGACGGTTTGGCGCGCACTGTCGGGCCAATCCAAATGCGGGCAGTCTGTGATGATCGTGCCGTCCACTGCAATAAGTTGCCCACGGGCAAGTACTTTCTCAATGGTTAACGTTCGTAGATCAGAAGTTAGAATAACATCGGCACGCCGTCCCGGAGTCAGCGATCCAATCTCGCGTTCTAGGCCGAAATGGGTGGCCGTATTGATCGTGGCCATCTGCAAAGCCACCAGAGGATCACACCCACATTCGATTGCATGGCGCACTGCGCGGTTCATGTGCCCGTCATTGACCAAGGTGCCAGAGTGACAATCATCGGTGCATAGGATCATGTTGCGTGAATCCAAACCCTTTTCGGTGATTGCAGTGATTTGGCTTTCGACATCATACCATGCAGAGCCAAGGCGGATCATAGACCGCATTCCTTGGCGCATGCGCGCTATAGCATCCTCCTCGCAAGTTCCCTCATGATCATCCGCGGGGCCGCCCGCGACATACGCGGCAAAGGCAGGGCCCAGATCAGGAGAAGCATAATGCCCGCCCACGGTTTTGCCTGCGTTTTGCGTGGCTGCAATCTCGGCCAACATTTTGAGATCGGCGTTACTGACGCCCGGAAAATTCATCATCTCGCCCAAGCCAATGATACCTGGCCAAGTCATGGCCTCTGCCACATCTTCGGCACTGATTTCAAAACCAGTTGTTTCCATGCCGGGAGCTGATGGGGCGCAAGACGGCATCTGTGTGAAGACATTGATGGGCTGCAACAACGCCTCGTCATGCATGAAGCGTACGCCCTCAAGACCAAGAACGTTGGCGATCTCATGGGGGTCTGTGAACATTGACGTCGTGCCGTGTGGGATAACCGCACGCGCAAATTCTGCAGGGGTCAACATGCCTGATTCAATATGCATGTGGCCATCGCAAAGGCCCGGGATCATGTAGCGACCTTCGGCTTCGATCACCTCAGTGTCGTCTCCAATGCAATAGCTTGCGTCAGGTACGACACAGGCAATCCGCCCGTGCGTGATGGCGATGTCATGATTAGGAAGGGTTTCACGGGTGTGTACATTTACCCAGATACCGCCACGAATGACGCTCTGTGCAGGCGTGCGTCCTGCGGCTACTTCTATCAGATGGGGGGCGACGTCGGGCCAGCTTGGGAAAGGGTGATGTTCCATGTTCCGATTATTCAGGGATTTGCAGCAGGCGCAAGGGCGTTCGTATCGTGTCTTGTAACTGTTACACTGCGTGGGGTATTTAGAGTGCATGGATATCACAATACATCACTTTCCCGAATGCGGGACATCAACCCACACACTGCAAATCATTCGTGACGCAGGTTACGATCCTATCGTTGTGGAATATATGAAAACGGGCTGGACAAAGCAGCAGTTAATTGAGCTTTTTGAAGCCGCTGACATGACAGCTCGCCGTGCCTTGCGCATACACAAAACCAACGCAAAAGAGCTGGGTTTGACGGCAGAGGGTGTAAGTGAAGAAGCGATTATTGACGCTATGATTCAGTTCCCCAAACTGGTGAACCGCCCGATTGTTGTAACAGAATATGGAACAGCATTGTGTCGTCCATCAGAAGACGTTCTTGAACTGCTGCCTAAGTGGCCTGCAGGACCTTACAACGCTAAAAACGGAACACTGTTGATTGATGAAGAAGGCAAACGCGTCGATTTATCATGACAACGTCGAAGTGATTGTGCCATGTTTTTGATATGGATTATGAAACAGTAAGTCCCCAAGGCTTTGGTAAATCTTTGCGCGGATTAGGCTTGAACCTAGTCGTTCGAGATGTGGTGAAGCAGTGTGATTTTCTTGCTGCGGTATTCGATATGAAAACGCATCGCGTTTCCGCCGAATTTGCCATCGTGACCTACGGTGCTCAAGTGTTCCAGTTGCACAGCGACGGTACCTATCACTCCAATCCATTGCTCGGGCTATTGCCTGACAACCCACCGCGAGGCGCTGGGCTTGAGATACGTCTTTATGACACCAATCCTGAAGAAGCTGTTGAGCGGGCAAAGGTGACAGATGCCGTTGTTTTGCAAGAGCCCACGGATAAACCACATGGCCTATGAGAGGTGTATATCTTGTGTGAAAATGGATATGCTTGGGTCCCATCACGTTCTTTGTAAAACGTGTAATTTATCGCGTGACAAAATGGTCTAGTTTAGCCACGCTTCATTTCAAACGTCACTGAGGAGACTTGAAATGGCAAATGGCGCATCCGGAGCAAACATGGATCACTGGCAAGAGCGAGTGGACCTTGCCGCAGCATTCCGCTGGACCGTGCGATTGAACATGCACGAAGCGGTCGCCAACCATTTTTCTTTGGCAATCAATGACGAGGGAACCAAGTTCCTGATGAACCCAAATCAGGTGCATTTCAGTCGGATTAAGGCCAGTGACCTGATCGAAGTAGATGCAAATGATCCTGCCAGCATGGAAGGGCCAGATGCGCCGGACCCAACGGCGTGGGGACTGCATGGTGGGATGCACCGCCACTGCGCGCACGCGCGTTGTGCAATGCACGTTCACTCCCCCTACGCTACTGCTTTGGCAGCTCTTGCTGACAGCCGTTTGCCACCTGTGGATCAGAATGGGTGTACGTTTTTCAATCGTTATGTTGTTGACGAAAATTATGGCGGCTTGGCCTTTGAAGAAGAAGGCACGCGTTGCGCAAAATTGTTTGATGATCCGAAGAAGAAGGTCATGATTATGGGGAACCATGGCATTATGATTGTTGGCGATACGGTCGCAGATACGTTTAATCGACTGTATTACTTTGAGCGGGCGTGCATGACGTACATCATGGCCCTGCAGACCGGACAGCCGCTTCGTGTGATCCCTGATGACATTGCAGAAAAGACAGCGCAAGAACTTGAGGGATATCCCGAACAAGACGCACGTCATTTGTCTGAATTAAAAGCGATTTTGGACGATGAAGGGTCCAATTACGCCAGCTAATCCACGCCGCCACATACACCTCTATGAAGAAGTTGAACACATGATCTACGGACAAACAGACGAACAGTTAATGATTGCGGACACGGTCCGATCTTTTGTTGAGAAAGAAATTTATCCTCACGAGGAACTTGTTGAACGCACCGGCGAAGTCCCCGCAGAAATTGCGCAAGAGATCAGACAAAAGACGTTGGACCTGGGTTTTTATGCCTGTAATTTTCCTGAAAGCGTCGGGTGCGCTGGGCTGAACCACGTTGAATTTGCGCTTGTCGAGCGCGAGTTGGGGCGTGGTTCGATGGCGCTGAACCATTTTTTTGGGCGACCTCAAAACATCTTGATGGCATGTGAAGGGGAACAGATTGAACGGTATCTAATGCCAGCGGTTCGCGGTGAGCGCATGGATGCACTCGCTATGACTGAGCCTGGCGCAGGTTCCGACGTACGAGGAATGAAATGCGCCGCTGTCCGTGATGGTGGTGATTGGGTTGTGAACGGCACTAAGCATTTCATTTCCGGAGCAGAACACGCAGACTTCATCATTGTTTTCATCGCAACAGGTGAGGACGAAACCCCTCGTGGACCGAAAAAGCGGATCACAACATTTCTAGTTGATCGCGGCACGCCGGGCTTCACCATTCGTGATGGATATAAGTCTGTTAGCCACCGTGGTTACAAAAACATGATCCTTGAATTTGACGATTGCCGTATACCTGATGCTCAGGTCTTGGGCGAAGTTGATGGTGGGTTTGAAGTGATGAATGAATGGCTTTACGCCACACGGATCACCGTCGCTGCTATGTCAGTAGGACGAGCACGTCGTGCGTTTAACTATGCGCTAGACTATTCAGCGCAACGCGAGCAATTCGGTCAACCTATTGGCAAGTTCCAAGGTGTAAGTTTTCAGCTCGCTGACATGATAACCGAAATTGACGCTGCAGACTTGCTTACAATTGCAGCAGCGGATCGGCTGGACAAAGGGTTGCCTGCTAACCGTGAAATTGCATCAGCGAAGCTATATGCGAGCGAGATGCTGTCACGCGTAACCGATGCAGCAATCCAAATCCACGGTGGCATGGGGTTGATGGATGATTACCCTCTGGAGCGTTTCTGGCGTGATGCGCGTGTAGAACGAATTTGGGACGGCACTTCAGAAATTCAACGTCACATCATCAGTCGCGACTTATTACGCGCTTTGGGAGCATAAAGGGCTTTGTGCCTCCGGCGGGGATATTTGAAAATAGAAGAAACGGGTACCAAAAATTTCGGTACCCGCTTGAAAAGCGCACGTGCTTCTCTTGTTATGGCCATTGGCGTCCCCGCCTGTTTCGCACCACCAAATAATAAGATGAGGGTTAATAAACTGTTGCTTCTTCTGTTTCCAAATATCCCTGCCAGAGGCATTCCAACATTTGCGAATGTTTGCTGCCATGCGTGATCTTTCCCGTCTTTTACGCCCGAGGTCTATTGCTGTTGTCGGCGGCGGTGCGTGGTGCGAGCAAATTATCCTTCAGTGCCAGAAGATAAAATTCTCTGGGCATATTTGGTTGGTTCATCCACGTGAAATTGAGGTCTGTGGTGTCAAAGCGGTTGCTTCATTGGCTGCGCTGCCATCTGCTCCGGACGCTGTATTTTTGGGCGTGAACCGCCATCTTGCGATTGAGTTGATGCGTGAGTTATCGTTGATGGGCGCGGGTGGGGCCGTCTGTTTTGCTTCGGGGTTTTCTGAGGCTGTTGCCGAAGATGCATCAGGCGCTGATCTGCAAGCGGCGTTAATTGATGCAGCTGGCGAGATGCCCTTTTTGGGTCCGAATTGTTATGGTTTCGTGAATGCGTTGGACAATGCGTTGCTTTGGCCTGATCAGCATGGATGTACGCCGGTCGAAACAGGTGTTGCGATCCTTACTCAGTCCTCAAACATTGCAATTAACTTGACCATGCAACAGCGTGGATTGCCGATTGCTTACACGATTGCTTGTGGGAATATGGCCCAAACCAGTCAGGCTCAGATAGCTACCTCACTTTTAGACGACCCGCGTGTCACAGCAATTGGCCTGCATATTGAAGGGTTTTCAGATATTGCCGAGTGGGCTGAGCTTGCGCGTAAAGCGCATAAGCGTGGCGTGCCATTGATTGCGTTGAAGGTTGGGAAATCCGATCAGGCCCAGCGGGCGACAGTATCTCATACTGCGTCTCTTGCAGGCAGCGACGCTGGCGCGGATGCACTGTTGCGCCATTTAGGTATTGGCCGTGTTTACGACTTGCCGGCCTTCCTTGAGACTTTGATGGTGTTGCATTGCAATGGGCGCTTGGATGCCCCCACGTTATCGTCGGTCAGCTGTTCGGGTGGTGAAGCTAGTCTAATAGCAGATCTTGCGCATGACACTTTGATGACATTTCCTACTTTGACAGAGGGCCAAAAGATCGAGTTGTCAGGGGCGTTAGGCCCAATGGTGGCTCTCTCTAACCCGCTTGATTATAACACATACATTTGGCGTGATACTGAAGCGATGACACGCGCGTGGTTGCCGATGACTGCTCCGCATATCGGGATGACCATGTTGATTGTGGATTATCCCCATACAGATGCAAGTGACTGGGTCTGCGCAACAGATGCTGCGATTGCAATCCGGGAAAAGAGCGGCAGGCCAGTTGCTGTTGTCGCGACTTTGCCAGAATTGATGCCACTCAATATTGCCCAGAAATTATTAGCTGCCGGAGTGACACCACTGAACGGCTTGCGTGAAGCAGTTGCTGCGGCTGAAATTGCCTCATCTACTGTCGTTTCGTTTGCAGATGTGCCCCTGCCTGCAGGTGTCGATAGAGACGCGATTGTTTTGAATGAAAGCGACGCAAAGGCAGCGTTGGCATCTTATGGCATGCGCGTTCCACAACAAGCGGCAGACGTTGAAGCTGCTGGCGCTTTGGCTGAACCATTCGCGGTTAAAGGAACAGGATTTGCGCACAAATCTGAAGTGGGTGCCGTTGCATTAAATGTCTCTCATGCTGAACTGGCGAAGGTTGTCAAAACCATGCCTAGTGAATGTGTCTTAATTGAAGAGATGATTACAGGTTCGGTTGCTGAAATGCTGATTGGCGTCGTGCGTGATCCGGCGCATGGTTTTATCCTGACTATAGGTGCTGGAGGCGTTTTGACGGAAATTATGCAAGACGCTATTTCCTTTATTGTGCCGACCCGTGCAGAAGTTATTCGCGCCGCGTTACCACGCTTAAAAACATACCTTTTGCTTTCGGGTTTTCGGGGTGCAGCTGCTGCAAATGTCGATGAATTAATTGATGGGATAATGGCGTTGCAATCTTATGTGATTGCGCATGCTGACAGACTAGAAGAAGTGGAAATCAACCCAATGATGTGCACACCAACTCACGCCATTGCTGCGGATGCCTTGATCCGTATTGCCCCAAAAGGACCGGATCTATGAACCCGATTAAGACACACCGTGAAGGCGCTATTTTGCTGGTTACTTTGGATCGTCCCAAAGCGAATGCAATCGATTTGGAAACAAGTCGTATCATGGGAAAAGTGTTCGCTGATTTCCGTGATGACCCTGAACTGCGGGTCGCTATCATTACTGGTGGCGGCGAAAAGTTCTTTTGCCCCGGTTGGGACCTGAAGGCTGCGGCTGATGGCGATGAAGTAGATGGTGATTACGGCGTTGGTGGTTTTGGCGGTCTTCAAGAATTGCGTGATTTGAACAAGCCAGTAATCGCAGCAGTGAATGGAATTTGCTGTGGTGGCGGTTTGGAATTAGCGCTGAGTGCGGATATGATTTTGGCTGCAGATCACGCCAGTTTTGCCTTGCCTGAAATTCGGTCAGGTACAGTCGCGGATGCCGCAAGTGTAAAATTGCCCAAGCGCATCCCCTATCACATTGCAATGGAGCTGTTGCTTACCGGCCGTTGGTTCGACGCAAGCGAGGCCAAAGGGTGGGGTATTGTGAATGAGATCCTTGCGGGTGATCAATTGATGGACCGCGCTTGGGAATTGGCGCGCTTGCTCGCCTCCGGTCCCCCGCTTGTTTATGCTGCGATTAAAGAAATTGTGCGCGATGCTGAGGATTCAAAATTCCAGGATACGATGAACCGCATTACGAAACGCCAGTTGCCGTCTGTCGATAAGTTGTATGCGTCAGAGGATCAGTTGGAGGGTGCCAAAGCATTTGCTGAAAAACGTGATCCGGTTTGGAAAGGCTGTTAGGCCTTTCGAAACAAGGTGACGAGGCCAGTGTCTTGAGCGTGTTCGCCTGAACCGTTGGTTGCGTAAATGGGCAACTCTCGAAATTCTAGGTCGGTAATAATATCGCCAAGGGATGCAAATTTTGCTTCAAACCCATGAGACGCAAAATGTCCGCTGTTGATCGAAATGGAGATCCATCCACCCCTTCGAACAAGTCGTATCAGTTCATCAATTGCCTCTGGCCCAACGTGACCATGGGTAAAGGTTCCTGAACTGGTGATCCCTGAATAAATGCCAGCCTCAACCTCTAAGCCAGCCAATATGTCACCTTCAAATAGGGTGTGGTAGATACCTTTGGCTTTTGCGACTGCTAGCATATCCGGTGAAATGTCGGTGGCGTCG
>DLQI01000127.1 GCA_002478745.1 Rhodobacteraceae bacterium UBA7436
TCCGGTGAAATGTCGGTGGCGTCGACGTGATCCAATCCACGATCACGCAGAGCTTGACCGCATAATCCCGTTCCGGCACCTACGTCTAATACGGGTTGGAAGCCTCCTGCATTTACATAGGCCCGAGCGACATGTTGGTGCATGATATAGGCGTGTTCTTTGGCAAAGGTTTCATCGTATGTTTCCGCCCAATCGCGATAGAGGCGAAGAGAGTCTTCAGGTGTTTTGAGGCCATATGCCCCATCTAGATCAGGTTTGCTTGTCATAAAGGAAGTGGAACGCACTGTGGTAAATTGCGCAACCCCTTGTGTTCAGCAAAGAGGCGCGGCACCTATAGTCCATGACACATACACTTCTTTCTTTTGGTCACGGATATTCAGCCCGTGAATTGACCAAACATTTGTTGCCTCAAGGCTGGCGGGTGATTGGCACAACGCGGACGTCTGAAAAGGCAGATGAATTGGCGGCCTCAGGTGTGGAGCCGTTGATATGGCCCGATAGTGATATGAGTGCGGCGATTGCAGCGGCGGATCATATTCTAATTTCGGCAGGTCCGGACGGGGACGGGGACCCGACACTGAATTTACTGCGCGATCAAATTACACGGAAAAGTTCGAAATTTAGATGGGCAGGCTATTTGTCGACCACTGGCGTTTATGGAAATTTTGACGGTGCGTGGGTCGATGAAATGACACCACTGAATCCTACAACGAAACGTGGGCAGTTGCGCAAGGCAGCTGAAGAAGATTGGTCTTCTGTCGCAGGGTTGCCGCTCCATATTTTTCGATTGGCAGGTATTTATGGTCCGGGCCGTGGTCCTTTCGCAAAAGTACGCAATGGGACCGCGCGGCGGGTAATCAAAGAGGGACAGGTTTTTTCGCGTATTCACGTTGAGGACATTGCGCAGATCTTGTGGGCGTCGATCCAACGGCCCAATCCGGGTACCGCCTATAACATGTGCGATGATGATCCTGCGCCACCCCAAGACGTGATTGCACATGCCGCTAATTTGCTAGGGATGCCAGTGCCACCGGCGACGGCCTTTGAGGATGCTGAGTTCACGCCTATGGCCCGCAGTTTTTATGCGGAAAATAAGAAAGTACGCAACGACCGGATCAAGACAGAGCTAGGCGTGGAACTGATCTACCCCACCTACCGTGAAGGATTGCAATCGTTGTTAGATCAGATGGCTTAGGCCGTCGCAGCACCGATTTGGGCGATGCCTAAAACATCCAAAACTTTCGCCTCGATGTCGTCTGCATTTAGTCCTGCAGCTGCATACATATCGGAAGGGTTCGCATGATCGATGAATGTGTCAGGTAGAACCATTGAGCGGTATTTAAATCCGCGGTCAAAGACACCTTCATCTGCGAGTAATTGGGACACATGACTGCCAAAGCCGCCAATTGCGCCTTCCTCAATTGTGATCATCGCGTCATGATTTTCAGCCAGTGACAAAATCAGATCACGATCAAGCGGTTTGGCAAAACGGGCGTCAGCAATCGTTGGTGTAATTCCTTTTGCCGCAAGTTTTTCTGCAGCTTTTTCGACTTCAGCCAATCGAGTGCCAAAGCTTAGCAATGCAACTTTTGACCCTTCTTTGATCATTCTGCCCTTGCCAATCTCCAGCGGGCTACCGCGTTCAGGAAGTTCTACACCATTGCCTTCGCCACGTGGAAAACGGAAGGCTATTGGGCCATCATCATAAGCTGCAGCTGTTGCCACCATGTGCGCTAATTCTGCCTCGTCCGCTGCCGCCATGACGACGAAGTCGGGCAAGTTGGCGAGAAATGCGATATCGAACGCACCTGCGTGTGTTGCGCCATCAGCGCCAACCAAACCAGCGCGGTCAATTGCGAAGCGCACTGGCAAACGTTGGAGCGCAACATCATGCACCACTTGGTCATAGCCCCGTTGCAAGAACGTGGAATACATCGTGCAAAACGGTTTCATCCCACCAGCGGCAAGTGCAGCTGCGAATGTTACGCCGTGTTGTTCTGCAATACCCACGTCGAAACAACGGCTGGGGTAGCGTTCGGCGAATAGGTTTAGGCCGGTACCGTCAGGCATGGCTGCGGTAATGGCGCAAATCTTGTCGTCTTCTGCGGCAGCTCTTAGGAGGTAGTCAGAAAAGACATTGGTGTAACTTGGTGCATTGCTGGGCGCTTTTTTCTGTTCGCCAGTGATGACGTTGAATTTAGCTGTTGCGTGACCTTTGTCGCGGGCGGCCTCTGCGGGTGCGTAGCCTTTCCCTTTTTTCGTCAAGACGTGAATGAGAATGGGCCCAGTTGCACGTTGCTTAACTGTCCGGAGAACAGGCAAAAGTTGATCCATGTCGTGACCATCAATTGGGCCAAGATACGAAAAGCCCAATTGTTCAAACAAGGTCCCACCAACTGCTAAGCCTTTGAGTAATTCTTTGGCGCGGCGTGCGCCTTCACGGAAAGGTTCTGGTAACAGGCTTGCCGCACCTTTTGCAGCAGCTTTCAATTCTTGAAATGGCTCTTCTGCATATAGGCGGCTGAGGTATGCAGACATCGCGCCTACAGGTGGAGCGATCGACATCTCGTTGTCGTTTAGAACAACGATCAAACGCTTGCCCAAATGACCCGCGTTGTTCATCGCTTCATAGGCCATGCCGGCGCTCATTGAGCCGTCACCGATCACAGCGATTGCATCGCCTAAACCTTCGGGCACATTGCCGCCTAGATCACGTGCGACTGCAAAGCCAAGTGCGGCACTGATTGAGGTTGAACTGTGCGCCGCACCGAATGGATCGTATGGCGATTCACTGCGTTTGGTGAAGCCGCTTAGGCCATCTTTTTGGCGTAGTGTACGAATGCGATCGCGGCGCTCTGTTAGGATTTTATGAGGGTAACATTGGTGACCCACGTCCCAAATAATTTTGTCCTTTGGTGTGTCGAAGACCGCATGAAGCGCAACGGTCAATTCGACCACACCCAAACCCGCACCAAGATGTCCACCCGTTTCCGAAACAGCGGAGATTGTTTCAGACCGAACTTCCTGTGCCAACTGGGTCAGTTGGGCGTCAGACATTTGCTTCATATCAGCTGGGCGCTGTACGGTGTCCAAAAGCGGAGTGTTTGGGCGGTCAGTCATTGTGGTGTCCTAATTCTTGCGAGTGATCACAAAAGCCGCTGCTTCACGCAGTGCTTTTGCATCATTACCGTATACGCTTAGCGCATCAGATGCAGATTGGACCAGTTCACTTGCGCGGCGTTTCGCCTCGTCCAAGCCCAATAGCGACACAAATGTCGCCTTGCCTGCCTCCGCATCTTTGCCCGTGGCTTTGCCAACGGTTTCTGCATCGCCTTCGATATCCAAGATATCATCTGCAATTTGGAAGGCGAGCCCTAGCGATTTAGAGTAGTGCGATAGCGCAGTTATGTCGCTTTGAGCCATGCGCGGACCTGCCGTCGCAGACCATTCTATCAGGGCACCTGTCTTGCCTTTTTGGAGCGTCGTGATTTGTTCAAGAGACAATGGAACAGCCGATGTTTCGGCTGCGATGTCTAAAGCTTGACCTAGAACCATACCTTGAGCACCACTTGCTTTTGCCAGGCTAAGGGCGAGGTTCGCGCGCACCTCACCGTTTCCAACTTCAGGCCGTGTCACCATTTCAAATGCAAGGGTTTGGAGGGCATCGCCAGCTAATACTGCCGTCGCCTCATCCCACGCTTTGTGAACAGTTGGTTCGCCGCGCCGCAAATCATCGTCATCCATGCAAGGCAAGTCATCATGAACCAAAGAATATGCATGCAAAGCTTCAATCCCTGCCGCAGGCCAGATTGCAGATTTAGGATCTATGCCGTGCAGGCGTGCGGATTCTAAAACAAAAAAACCGCGTAGTCGTTTGCCGCCGTTAGTGGCATGCGCCATCGCGTCAATCACAGGCAGCCGATCGAGTTTAGAAAGGGTTTGGTTGAAGTGCGTTTGGATATAATCCGCACATTCCGTTAAGCGTTGGCGAAACATTGGTTTCAGAGACTTTCAACAGGTTTCAAACCCGTCGGGTTGCCGTCCGCATCTAAGGTTATCGCCGCAACCTTTTCTTCAGCTTCTTTCAGTTTGGTTTCGCAACGCGCTTTGAGCAATGCGCCGCGTTCATATAGTGAGATGGATTGGTCCAAAGCCACATCGCCACGTTCAAGTTGACCAAGAACCTGTTCAAGTTCAGCCATTGCTTGTTCAAAGCTCATCTCAGTCACAGGAGTTTCGGTCATGGCGCGGCCTTTGTTCAATCCAGAGTTTTTTGTGGGCTAAAGTGCCAACACGTTGATATCTTAACCGCCTTCTAGTTTTGATACCAGTCGGCGATTGGATGATTTGTGGCCAAGTCAGTCTGGGGCGAGCATGTATCCCGCACCCCGTACGGTTTGCAGGTAGCGAGGCTGTTTGGGGTCAGTTTCAATTTTACGACGCAAGCGTGTAATTTGGACATCGACTGCACGTTCTTGGGCTTGGCCGCGGTCGCGACCTAATTCTTCAACCAGTTTGTTTCGGCTGATTGGTTCACCCGGTTTGGCCGAAAAAATCTTCATCAGCTGAATTTCGGTTGCCGTAAGTCGCACCAAATCTTCGGCCTGCCACATCTCTCCACGTTCAAGGTCATAGCGTATGTCACCAAGGTTCAGAATTTTTGGAACTGAATCTTCGGCCGGTGTTTCGGGCATGCGGCGCAAGATTGCGTTGATTCTCAGTAGAAGCTCTTTTGGTTCAAACGGTTTTGGCAGGTAATCGTCGGCACCAGCTTCAAGGCCTTCGATGCGGTTTCCGGTTTCGCCCTTTGCTGTTAATAGCAAAATAGGCGTCTGGCTTGTTTCACGGATTGAGCGGCACAAAGACAGACCGTCTTCCCCCGGCATCATCACGTCTAGAATGAGCATATCAAAATCAAGGCCCGTGAGGATGCGCCGCGCATGGGATGCATCGCGTGCAGCAGTAACCAAAAAGCCATGGCGCATGAGGAATTTTTGCAACAAAACGCGGATACGTTCATCGTCATCTACGATCATCAGGTGGGCGTCTAATGCACTCATGCTCCGGTCTCCTTGAGGCGCGTATAGGCGCGTTGCATTTCGGTATCCATCATTGCCTCTAACACAGTTCGAAAGCCCGCAACAGCTTCTGGGCCTGCGTCACGAAATGCGCTGCGCATGCGTGCGCGCTGTGCGTCTGAAAGTGTTTGCTCTAAACGGCTACCTTCATCAGTTAAAAATAGATGCCGCTCGCGTTTGTCCACCTTGCCAACTTTACTGATGACCAAACCTTGGGCGATCAAGGTACGCAAAACGCGATTTAACGATTGTTTGGTCACGCCAAGAATGTTGAGCAAATTGTTGACCGTTGTGCCCGGAGCGCGGTGGATAAAGTGGATAGCGCGGTGATGCGCGCGGCCATAGGCCATGTCTGCGAGAATACGATCAGGATCGGCGGTGAAGCCGCGATATGCAAAGAACATTGCCTCAATCCCTTGGCGCAATTGTTCGTCAGTGAGGAACAGCAGGTTTTCACCGCTGTATGCTGATGTACTGCGCCCGTCCGACATAATTAATCGATCCTGCTTTAAATCACTTTGTTACAGTATACGTCAGTGTTGTTGACATTCCAACATCAAAGGACTAGAGAATCGTAGGTTTTGCGCAAGATTATGTCCACATCGGAACTATATGCGCAATTAATGGAATAAACTCGGAGGATACGGCGATGGCTGCTGGTTATGATGATCGTGATGGAAAAATCTGGATGGACGGCACGCTGGTCGACTGGCGCGATGCAAACGTCCACATCCTAACGCATGCAATGCACTATGCTTCTTCTGTTTTTGAGGGTGAGCGTTGCTATGATGGTAAGATCTTCAAATCCCGTGAACACTCTGCTCGTTTGATCCAGTCCGGTAATCTGATTGATTTTGAACTACCGTATTCTGTTGATGAAATCGAAGCCGCGAAAAAAGCCGCTTTGGAAGCTAATGGGTTAACCAATGCATACGTTCGTGCAGTTGCATGGCGCGGTGCAGGGGAAGATATGGGTGTCGCTTCCGCGAAGAACCCTGTCCATATGGCTGTGGCATGCTGGGAATGGGGCAACTATTACGGCGACGCAAAGATGAAGGGTGCTAAACTCGACATCGCAAAGTGGAAACGTCCGTCGCCTGAAACTGCACCATCCCAAGCCAAAGCTGCTGGTCTGTACATGATTGCGACAATGTCCAAGCACGCGGCAGAAGCCAAAGGCTGTTCAGACGCGATGATGTTTGACTACCGTGGTTACGTCGCTGAAGCGACTGGCGCGAACATCTTCTTCGTTAAAGATGGCGAGGTTCACACACCAATCGCAGATGCATTCTTGAATGGTATCACACGTCAGACTGTTATCGGCATGCTGAAAGAAAAAGGCATCGCGGTTAACGAACGCATCATCATGCCAGACGAATTGGCAGATTTCGAGCAGTGCTGGTTGACAGGTACTGCTGCTGAAGTGACCCCGGTCGGTCAAATCGGTGACTTCAATTTTGAAGTGGGTGCGCTGACACGCGATATTTCTGAGAGCTACGAAAAACTGGTCCGCGTTTAACTTGGATTACACCGCATTTGCGATCGAGTGGGAGGCCGCATGGAACTCCCACTCACTTGATCGTATTCTGGCGCACTACTCAAACGACGTTGTTTTCCGCTCCCAAAAGGCGATGCGCCTTGTTGGTTCGGG
>DLQI01000160.1 GCA_002478745.1 Rhodobacteraceae bacterium UBA7436
CCATGGACCGCCCCCCCTATCATAAGGCCCCGCGTCTCGGACCACGGGCCTTTAGTGTTCGGTTAGTGGATTCATTGGGGGATTGTTTTGTTTGGTAACTGCATCTTTATTCACGCACTAGTTTCAAGCTGAACCGAGCTGCTGTTCTCGCTGAGTGGCGCCAATTATTGAGCGCATAGATTCAGGCTGCACCAGCAATCCGATGCGTGTTCTCATTCGTCTGACAGCACCTATTGCTTTGCACAGATAGTTGGGTATCCGGATCCCTGCCTAAAGGCGCGGTTATTATCGGGTGCCTGGGCATATAATTAAATGTCTAAGGTGTTAGCTTTTTCCCAATCGCTAAAGTGGCTACAGAAGTCATTCCATTCAGACTGTTTCATTTTCAGGTAGGCGGCTGAGAACTCTTCACCCATTGCCGCTTTGAGCCCTTTGTCTTTGTCATATTCACGCAAGGCATCAAGCATATTGAGCGGTAGCTTTGGCGCGCCGCGCACTTTATGGCCCTCAGCATACATATCAATATCATAGCGTTTCCCAGGATCAGCCTGCGCTCGGACGCCGGACAGGCCAGCAGCAATAATGACCGATTGCAGCAAATATGGATTAACTGCCCCATCTGGAAGGCGAAGCTCAAAACGGCCAGGGCCGGGGACGCGCACCATATGGGTACGATTATTGCCCGTCCAAGTCACCGTATTGGGTGCCCAAGTTGCGCCAGATGTTGTGCGTGGCGCGTTGATCCGTTTGTAGCTGTTAACGGTTGGATTAGTAATAGCGGCTAGCGCGGAGGCATGTTTCATGATCCCACCTAAGAAATGCTTGCCCTTTTCGGATAGCCCCAATTCGGCAGTTTGGCTGCTGTCGTTTGCCTCCATAGCAAAGATATTTGTTTTAGCTGCAGCGCCGGGGGCATCCCAAACCGAAATATGGGCGTGGCAACCATTGCCTGTCAGCCCCTCAACAGGCTTGGGCATGAACGTTGCCCGATAACCATGTTTTTCTGCGACGGTCTTGGTCATGAATTTAAAGAAACTATGCTTGTCTGCGGTGGCCAAAGCATCGTCAAAATCCCAGTTCATCTCCCATTGACCGTTAGCGTCCTCATGGTCGTTTTGATAGGCTCCCCAGCCCAATTCAAGCATATAATCGCTGATTTCGCGGATCACATCCAAGCGGCGCATAAAGGCTTGCTGATCGTAGCAGGGTTTCGCCGCAGTATCATAGGGATCAGAAATTCTGTCTCCTGCTGGGGTGAGCAAAAAGAATTCTGCTTCGATCCCAGTTTTCACATGCATCCCTTTGGAGGCGGCCTGTGCTATCAAGCGGCGCAGAACATTGCGTGGCGCTTGGGCTACATCCTCGCCCTCCATGACACAATTGGCTGGAACCCAAGCAATCTCTTTGTTCCAAGGCAGAATGACAGCCGCTTCTGGATCGGGAATGGCCAGCATATCGGGATGGGCCGGGGTGAGGTCGAGCCAAGTGGCAAATCCTGCAAATCCTGCGCCATCTTCTTGCATATCGCCAATGGCGCGTGCTGGCACCAGTTTTGCCCGTTGCCCACCGAAAAGATCAGTAAATGAAATCATGAAGTATTTGACGTTGTTATCTTCAGCGAACTTTGCCAGATCTGTTGCCATGGTCTTTTTTCCCTATTGGTCTTTGATATGAAATAGGGTGCGGCCCGTAATGCGCCGCGCCCCTGAGGTTCAAAATAATCCAGATTTTCCAGGCCACCAATCCGTGCCCGCCAATGGAACCTGCGCCATTGCTGCCGCTTCCAAGGTCAGTGCCACCAGGTCCTCTGGTTCCAAATTGTGCAGGTGGTTTTTTCCGCAAGCCCGTGCAATGGTTTGCGCTTCCAAAGTCATCACCTTGAGATAATTACGCAGGCGCCGGCCCCCTTCAATGGGATCAAAGCGTTTCATTAGCTCTGGATCTTGCGTTGTGATGCCCGCGGGGTCTTGTCCTTCATGCCAGTCATCATAAGCACCGGCGGTTGTGCCGAGTTTGTTGTAATCTGTTTCCCATTTTGGATCATTGTCGCCAAGCGCAATCAACGCGGCCGTGCCAATGGCTACTGCATCGGCCCCAAGCGCCATAGCTTTGGCCACATCAGCCCCCGTTCGAATACCGCCCGAGAGGATCAGTTGCACTTTGCGGTGCATGCCTAAGTCTTGTAGGGCTTTGACGGCTGGGCGCACGATGGCCAGGGTTGGCTGGCCTACATGTTCGATGAACACATCTTGGGTAGCCGCTGTGCCGCCCTGCATGCCGTCCAAGACAATTGCATCTGCTCCAGCTTTGATGGCCAGAGTAGTGTCGTAATAGGGGCGGGCACCAGCGACTTTAACATAGATTGGCACTTTCCAACCAGTGATTTCGCGCAGCTCTAAGATCTTGATTTCCAGATCATCCGGGCCGGTCCAATCGGGGTGCCGACAAGCCGAGCGCTGGTCAATACCTTTGGGCAGGTTGCGCATTTGTGCCACCCGGTCGCTGATCTTTTGACCCAAGAGCATACCACCACCGCCGGGTTTTGCGCCTTGACCAACTACGATCTCAATCGCATCTGCTTTGCGTAAATCATTAGCGTTCATTCCATAGCGCGAGGGAAGATATTGATAAACGAGTTTGGACGAATGTCCGCGCTCTTCAGGCGTCATGCCGCCATCGCCTGTTGTGGTTGACGTGCCGGCTTCTGACGCGCCGCGTCCAAGCGCTTCTTTGGCTGGACCGGAGAGCGCGCCAAAGGACATGCCGGCGATTGTGATGGGAATGTCCAAATGGATGGGATTGGCCGCATTCAATCCACCGATGGTGACATTAGTGTCGCATTTTTCACGGTATCCCTCCAAGGGATACCGCGAGATTGAGGCCCCCAGAAACAAAAGATCGTCAAATGTTGGGAGTTTGCGCTTTGCGCCACCACCGCGAATGTCATATATTCCTGTAGCCGCAGCACGACGAATTTCACTATTGATATCTTGTGTGAACGTTGCTGATTGCCGGGGCGTGGTGCGCGGGATACCGCTGTCATTATTGTTCATTTCTTAATCCCTTAATAGGCATTATCGACGTTGAAATTGTAGAGGGTTCGAGCAGAGCCGAAGCGCTTGAATTCCGCCGGCTTTGCATCGCATTCGCCTTGTAGCAAAAGCTCACGCAGAATTTCCATATGCTCTGGGCGCATTTCTTTTTCTTCGCAATCTGCCCCAAGTGATTTGACTGATCCGCGTACGAAGATGCTAGCCTCATAGCAGCTGTCACCCAACGCGTCGCCGGCATCGCCACAGACCACTAAATTGCCTGATTGCGCCATAAAAGCGGACATATGGCCAATATTGCCGTGGACGACTATGTTAATTCCCTTCATTGAAATCCCACAGCGCGAAGAGGCGTTGCCTTTGATAACCAAAAGTCCACCATTACCAGTGGCGCCGGCGTATTGGCTGGCGTCCCCGTCAATTACAACTTTGCCGGACATCATATTTTCTGCGACGCCGGGACCGGCACTGCCTTTGATGTTCACTGTGGCCTGTTGGTTCATGCCTGCGGAATAATAACCAGTTGAGCCATGTATAGCTACTTCGATTGGCGAATCTAGGCCGCATGCAATCGCATGTGCACCGCGCGGATTTGTAATTTCCCAGCTGGTTTGATTTGTGGTTTCATTTTGAGCATGTAATGTCGCGTTGAGCTCACGCAGGCTGCCGTTTGCAAGGTCATATGTTTGCATTTTAATGTTTCCAGAAATAAACGGTTGCGGGTTCAGGCTCCCAAACGCGAGCCTGCTCAATGCCTGGCAGGTTGACCAGGGCTCTATATTCGCTGCCAAAAGCTACATATTGCTCGGTTTCTGCCATCACGGCGGGCTTGCAGGCAATGGGATCACGTACAACGCCAAATCCGTCTTTTGTGCCGACCACGAAGGTAAAAAAACCATCAAGATCTTTTAAACTGCTCTCCAAGGCTTCGCCGAGGCTACTGCCATTTTGCATTTTCCACGTTAGATAGGCTGCGCCGACTTCGGTATCGTTTTCAGTTTGAATGTGCACGCCATCGCGGCGCAGTTTTCGGCGTAGGGAATTGTGATTTGACAGAGAACCGTTATGGACCAGGCACTGATCGCTTCCGGTATTGAAAGGGTGTGCGCCCATAGTCGTCACCGCTGATTCGGTGGCCATCCTCGTATGGCCAATTCCGTGGCTGCCGGACATTCTTTTGATTTCAAACCTCGCGGCCACATTTTTTGGCAGGCCAACTTCTTTGTAAATTTCTAAACTTTCACCGATGCTCATTACGCGCAAATTAGGGCGTAAATCTTCAAGAGCTAGGCGGGCGCTGTTCACTTGATCTAAGGCCAATTCCAGCACAGCGTGGGTGCTTTGAACTCGCAGATTGACATCGCCTTTGACCTGTTTTTCCAAATCGATTTTAAGAGAGTTAAAATCCATATCCGGCGTGTCTGATTGGACTGTGATTTTGGATGTGTTTTCAGCGGTGTCACCATATATTGCTATTCCAGCACTATCTGGTCCACGATCTGTCATTGTGATCAACATATCTGACAGCATGGCTCCAAGCTGAGTTTCCATTGTTTTGTCTTTAAGGAAAAGACCAACTATCCCGCACATGCGGCATTCCTTTCTCAATAAATGACCCGAACTGGTATAAGTCGAAGTTTAGCACCAAAATTTGTATGGATCAACTATGGGAAAAAAATTTTCACCTCAGGTAAATAATATTAGCAAAATTTTACTCATTTATTTTTGTTCTAGCTATTGTCGAATCCTTTTGGTTGTAAGGCGCATCGTAAAAATACAAAGAGGAAATTCGTGGAACAACAATTGGCACACCTCACCGCACAAATGGCTGCATTGAAATCCAGTTCTGGTGTTACCAACACCAGCCTTGTAGAATTGTATTATTGCGTAACAATCCCTCTTATGATCACCATCCATGCGGGCTGTTTAGCATATGAAATGGGGGTACAGATTGAGTCGTGTGGTGCGCGATTTGCCTGAGGAATTGGCCAATTATAAAGGTTTCATAGAAAATCGCTGTATGATGCTAGACTGCTTGTCACAATTTGACGATGGCCTGCCGATCTTGTGGGGTGTTGCCAGACGAACACATTACCCCGTTTTTGCAGCGATAAGATTTTCGACTAAGTTTTTACGGCATTCAGCTATTTTGTGGGTAACTGATGATGGAGAGATAACGGGCGGGCAGTTGTACTAGCCTTTCTGGTCCATGTGGGCTGTCAGCATCAAAAAATAATGTGTCCCCTGCGGTAAGCGTGTAGACCTCATCTCCATGCCGGTAATCGACTTCCCCCTCCAGCATATAGATGGTCTCAATCCCACCATGTTGGAAGGTTGGGAACACATCCGCCATGGTTGAAAGGGTAATCAAATAAGGCTCAACGATTACCCCGCTTGTATTAGCGCCTATATGCCCCAGAAGATTATATTGATGGCCCGCCCGAGTGCCGGCCCGCTCGGTCTCAACTCCTTCACCATTCTTTGTGTATACTGCTGCGCGGTGCTCCTCAAAGCGGCGTAAAAACGCGCTGAGCGGCACAGACAGCGCATTGGCAAGGGTCTGTAAAGTCTTGAGGGACGGGGAAGTGTTGCCGTTCTCAATCTTTGAAAGCATGCCAATCGATAGGCCAGTTAGGTTGGCGAGCTCAGTGACCGTCACCTCTTGGCGTAGCCGAAACGCACGCACTTCGCGACCAATGGCCACCTCAAGAATTTTTTCACGCATTCCGGTGATTCGGTGGGGATCCTGTGTGAGTTTTACAACCATGTCTGGAGTAATTTTTTCAATATTCATTATAGATCTCAATATTATGCTGTGACCACAAGATCTCCGGATCAGTTCTCTTTTTAGTATGATATTTATGAATGAAAAGAAAATCCAGTCTCTTGGTTTTTTGATTTTTGACGGCTTTCCGACGGCTTGTGTTACCTCAAGGCACTGTAAGACAAAACGAGCTTAAGACGGAGCGGGCTGTTTCGCAGCCTCGCCGTATAACAAAACACTCTCCATTCAGGTAC
>DLQI01000001.1:0-11784 GCA_002478745.1 Rhodobacteraceae bacterium UBA7436
TACGTGTAGCTGTCGATATTGCACCTATCCATAGCATTGTGGCGCAAGTGGCTGGAGATAAGGTGCGGTTGGATTTGATTGTTCCTGTGAATGCGTCCCCACATGATTATGCGATGCGCCCATCTGAGGCCTACACTCTTAGCAAGGCGGATGTGGTCATTTGGGTCGGCGAGGGGCTGACGCCTTGGCTTGAGGGCCCAATAGAGAAGTTGGCACCGACCGCGCGTCATATTGAATTGCTAGGCTTGCCTGAAACGCAAGTGCTACAATTTCGTGAGGGCGCGGGCTTTGGCAAGCACTCCCATGGTGAACATATGCCGGAAGAGGAACACGACGACCACGAAACTCACGAAGAAGAAGGTCACGAAGAAGGGCATGAAGGCGAACATGCGGACAACCACGATGATCATGCCGAGGGTGATCCCCATGTTTGGCTTGATCCACAAAATGCAATTGCGTGGGCATATGTAATTGCGGATGCGTTGGGTGCAGAGGATCCACAAAATTCAGTTACCTATGACGCAAACGCTAAAGCGTTTGCACAACGAATTACGGATGTGTCAGATGAGATAATGCAGCAATTGGAACCAGTTAAGGATCTGTCTTTCATTGTGTTTCATGACGCTTTCCACAACTTCGAACAACGGTTTGGGATAGAGGCCGTTGGTGCAATCTCTGATAGCGATGCGGTGCCACCTAGCCCCAAGCGTATCGCGCTGGTCCGTGATTTGGTTGCAGCAGAAAACGTGCACTGTGTTCTGGCTGGCCCATTGCCAAATAAGGGGTTGGTTCATGCGGTCGCGAGTGATGTACCAATTGTTGAGGTTGATGAGGCAGGCGCTGGTTTCGATCTTGGCCCAGACTTATATGAAAGCTTGCTGCGTTCGATAGCTACGGCTTTGACTGCTTGCCTTACCAAATAGCGGGCATAAAACCACGATTGGGGGCGGGCATTATCTTTTGCCCAGACATTTGATGACCCAGCCCCCTTGCAGACCCTTCTTAGCGATAATAAGATTCAAGTAACGTCTTGGGGGGTATGGTCCTTCCAGAGTATAGCAAAGCAGGTCTATGATGAACGATCCAATCGACACATATATGAATACCCTTGTCCCGATGGTCGTTGAGCAGACCAGTCGCGGCGAACGTGCCTACGACATCTTTTCGCGTCTGCTGAAAGAGCGGATTATTTTTCTAAGCGGCCCGGTACATGACGGCATGTCTTCGTTGATCGTTGCACAGCTGTTGCACCTTGAGGCTGAGAACCCTTCCAAAGAAATCAGCATGTACATCAACTCGCCTGGTGGCGTTGTGACATCTGGTTTGTCGATCTACGACACAATGCAATATATCCGTCCAAAAGTATCAACATTAGTTGTTGGTCAAGCGGCGTCTATGGGGTCTTTACTTTTGCAAGCTGGTGAAAAAGGCATGCGTTTCTCGCTGCCTAACAGCCGGGTTATGGTTCACCAACCATCCGGCGGGTACCAAGGGCAAGCAACGGATATCATGATCCATGCGCGTGAAACTCAGAAATTGAAAACACGTTTGAATGAAATCTACGTCAAGCACACTGGCAACACGCTGGAGCAGGTCGAAGAAGGTCTTGAGCGCGACAACTTTATGTCGCCTGAAGAAGCCAAAGACTGGGGTTTGATCGACGAAATCGTTGAGAACCGTGCGAAAACTGACGACGCAGACGCCTAAAAACTAAGCCTCGACGTGTCTTCGCGAACTTTTGCGATTGTGGACATGTCGGGGCTGGCCTAAGTTGGTCTAAATTAGTGTATTTGGCGCCCTTAGCGCATAGTGAAACGTTAAAACCTGAAAGGGTTATCATGGCATCGAACTCCGGCAGCGACAGCAAGAATACTTTGTATTGTAGCTTTTGTGGCAAAAGCCAGCATGAGGTTCGCAAGTTAATTGCGGGTCCAACAGTGTTCATTTGTGATGAATGCGTTGAATTGTGCATGGATATTATTCGCGAAGAAACCAAAGCCTCCGGCTTGAAGTCAACCGAAGGTGTCCCAACGCCACGCGACATCTGCGGTGTTCTGGACGACTATGTGATCGGCCAAGCGATGGCCAAACGCGTTTTGTCAGTCGCTGTGCACAATCACTATAAACGTTTGAATCACGCCCAAAAAGATGGTGAGCTGGAGTTGGCGAAATCCAACATTTTGCTGATGGGACCAACGGGTTGCGGTAAGACACTTTTGGCACAAACTTTGGCACGTATCTTGGACGTTCCGTTTACGATGGCCGATGCGACGACGCTAACTGAAGCCGGTTATGTCGGTGAAGATGTTGAGAACATTATCCTAAAGTTGCTTCAGGCTTCTGAGTACAATGTTGAGCGCGCACAACGCGGCATCGTATATATCGATGAAGTTGATAAAATCACTCGCAAGTCGGAAAACCCATCCATCACCCGTGATGTATCGGGGGAAGGCGTTCAGCAAGCATTGCTTAAATTGATGGAAGGCACAGTCGCATCTGTTCCTCCACAAGGTGGCCGTAAGCATCCACAACAAGAGTTCTTGCAAGTGGACACAACGAACATTCTGTTTATCTGTGGTGGCGCTTTTGCTGGCTTGGACAAGATTATTGCTGCACGTGGCAAGGGTTCTGCGATGGGCTTTGGTGCGGACGTGCGCGACAACGATGCACGCGGTATTGGTGAAATTTTCACAGACTTAGAGCCAGAAGATCTGTTGAAATTCGGTCTTATCCCAGAATTTGTGGGTCGTCTGCCTGTTTTGGCAACACTGGAAGATCTGGACGAAGACGCTTTGGTCACTATCCTGACGCAACCAAAGAATGCGTTGGTGAAACAATACCAGCGTCTGTTCGAACTTGAAGATACTGAACTTAAGTTCACTGAGGACGCTCTGAGCGCAATTGCAAAACGTGCTATTCAGCGCAAAACGGGTGCACGTGGCCTTCGCTCTATCCTTGAAGAAATCTTGTTGGATACAATGTTCGAACTGCCTGGTTTGGACACAGTGAAGGAAGTGGTTGTGAATGAAGAAGCTGTAAACACAGATGCAGCACCTTTGATGATCCACGCAGAGGCCAAAAAAGAACCGGCAACTGCAGGCTAAACTTTGAACAAACTTAGTGAATAATTGGGCGGGCCTCTGTGCCCGCCTTTTTTATTACTCAAATGAGGAGAACAAAAAATGAAACGCATTTATTCCGGTGGCCCATTCGAGTCGAAAATTGGATATTGTCGCGCGGTTGTTGCCGGTGGATTTGTCCACGTGGCAGGCACCGTGGGGCAAGGTGAGCGCGTTGAAGAACAATGCCAATCTGCATTGGATGTCATTGAGAAGGCGTTGAACGAAGCCGGTTCAAACTTTGCACATGCAATTCGCGTGACTTACATGCTGCCAAAGGCAGCTGATTTTGAAGCCTGCTGGCCTATACTATCTGCAACATTTGGTGAAAATCCGCCTGCAACCACGATGATTGAGTGTGGGTTAATTGATCCTAAATATAAGATTGAAATTGAAGTAACGGCAATGTTGCCGAGCTAAGCAAATGCCGCGCTTGTCTCTGGACTGCGGAGCTAGGATGCGGCATACCACACTGAAACGTCGGAGGCTGATTGATGGGCATTTTGAATACATTGTTGCGTTCTGTGACATGGTGGAACGGTCAAACGTTGAACACGCAGTTGTTCACTTGGCGCAAGGGCCTCAAAGTTGGCACGGATGCCCAGGGCAACACGTTCTATAAAAACAAAGACGATTCAAAGCGTTGGGTGATTTTCAACGGTGAAGCGGAAGCAAGCCGCGTTGATCCAGAATGGCACGGCTGGTTGCACCGCACTTGGGACGAGCCCCCAACAGAAAAGCCATTGGTCAACAAGTCTTGGCAGAAGCCGCACCAAGAGAATCTGACAGGAACTGCCATGGCATATGCTCCTGCTGGTTCTATTCGACGCGCGCAGCCTGCAGCACGTGCTGATTACGACGCATGGACGCCAGAATAGGGCTTTTGAATGGCTGGAAACACGACAGAAGTGGTTGTTGGCGGTATCGTTTTAGCGGCTGCAATCGGCTTTGGCATTTATGCCGCTCAGATTGCAGGTATTTCCAGCGGTGGCGATAGCTACCCTTTGAACGCCAGTTTCCGCAGCCTTGAAGGTGTGAGCGTCGGAACCGATGTACGTCTTGCTGGCGTCAAAATTGGAACGGTCACGTCGGTTGAGCTGAACCCACAGACTTTTCGTGCCGATACCGTTGTGAGTGTAGACAAGAATATTGAAATTCCAGATGACAGTGCGATCCTAATTTCATCCGAAGGGTTGCTTGGTGGGAATTTCGTGGAAATCATGCCGGGTGGGTCACCATTCAATCTAGACGAGAACGCGGAGATCACGGACACGCAAGGTGCTGTTAGTCTGATTTCGTTGTTATTGAAATTTGTTTCGGGTGGTGAATCGAAGTGATCCGTCATCTTCTTTTTGTTTTTCTTTTAATGGTTTCTTCTTCAGTCTGTGGGCAAGAGATAACAACAACTGTTTTGAGTGCAAAAAAAGAGTTGGTGGGTGAAACGCTAGATTCGGTTGACCAGGATATTAATTCTGCAATTGGCCTTGCTTTGGGCAACGCGCTAACACCTGGTCTTAGTCGTGAAGAAACCAGTAATGGTTCAGGAGCTGTGTTGCGTGGACTTTTGCGGATCAATGGTAAAACCAATGATTTCGCATTACAGGCAGGCTCTTCTGCGAGTTTTGGAAGCCTCAGTATTTTATTGCGTGAATGTCGTTATCCTAACGGTAACCCAGAAGGCAATGCATTTGCGTCAATAGAGATAAGTGAGACTGGTCATGATGAAACATTATTTTCAGGCTGGATGATTGCTTCATCGCCCGCGTTGAACGCAATGGACCACTCGCGCTACGATGTTTGGGTTCTGCGCTGCACAACCCCTTGAGGCTGCAGAGGCGTAAGGAATTTCGCAGGTTTAGCCTGTGCTGCATCTAGAAGCTGATGATACTTGCCACGGTCAATTTCAAAGCCACCTAGGCTGGCCAAATGGTCTGTGATGAACTGGGTGTCAAATAGCGTGTAGCCGCCACGGTCCAACATCTCAGTTAAGCAAGCAAGTGCCATCTTGGAAGCGTTTGTTCGACGTGAGAACATACTCTCCCCAAAGAATGCAGCACCTAACGAGACACCATAAACGCCACCTACTAATTCGTCTTTGTCCCAAACCTCTAAGGAATGGGCGTGACCCTCTGTATGCAGCGCAAGATATAACTCCCGAATTTCTGCGTTGATCCATGTGTCCTCCCGGTCGGCGCAACCGTCTACGACGCCGGAAAAGTCGCGATCTACACTAACGCAAAGTTCAGTTTTGCGCATACGTTTAGCGAGTGATTTTGAGATATGGAATTCCGCGATTGGCAAAAGGCCACGCTTTTGCGGGTCGACCCAGAATATTTCTGGGTCGTCCCGACTATCTGACATTGGAAAAATTCCAATTGAATAACCATGAAGCAGGATTTCCGGCGTCAGGGTCATTTTAGCGTTACTCGGCGCCTAGGTTTGTTTCCAACCAATGTTCGAGCCAGTGGATGTTGTAGGTTCCATCCAAAACGTCTTTTTCTTCCAGAAGTGCATGAAACAAAGGTACCGTAGTGTCGACACCATCGACGATTAACTCACCCAAAGCCCGCTTAAGACGTGCCAAAGCTTCTGGACGATCACGACCATGCACGATCAATTTTCCAATCAAGCTGTCGTAATAGGGCGGGATTGAGTAGCCAGCATACAATGCTGAATCCATCCGAACACCTAAACCACCCGGTGCATGATACTGGGTGATTTTTCCAGGGCAGGGCGTGAAATTTGGTAGCTTTTCAGCGTTAATCCGAACTTCAATTGCCGCACCAGTAATTTTGAGGTCGTCCTGACCAAAGGACATTGGTTGTCCTTGTGCGACTAGGATTTGCTCGCGCACCAGATCAACGTCAAAGATCGCCTCTGTAACAGGGTGTTCGACCTGCAAACGTGTGTTCATCTCTATGAAATAGAATTCGCCGTTTTCGTACAGGAATTCGATTGTACCAGCACCGATGTAGTTGATGTTGGCACAGGCATCTGCACATACTTTACCGATCTTCGCGCGTTCTTCTGGCGAGATGGATGGGCCCGGCGCTTCTTCGAATACTTTTTGGTGGCGGCGTTGTAGTGAGCAGTCGCGCTCGCCCAAGTGCACAGCCTTACCTTTACCGTCGCCAAAGACTTGGATCTCGATGTGGCGTGGGGTCGTAAGGTATTTCTCGATGTAGACTTCGTCGTTTCCGAAGTTCGATTTACCTTCAGCGCGCGCTGTTCTGAATGCACTTTCCATGTCCGCAGCAGTTTGTGCGACTTTCATGCCTTTACCACCGCCACCAGCAGTTGCTTTGATAATTACAGGATAGCCAATTTCTTCGCCGATGCGTTGCGCCTCTTCGAGGGTTGGGACACCACCTGCGGAGCCTGGAACACATGGAACCCCTAGGGCCTTCATCGTGTCTTTGGCTGTGATCTTGTCGCCCATGACGCGGATGTGTTCCGCTGTTGGGCCGATGAAGGTAAGGCCGTGGTCTTCGATTATTTGAACGAAGTTGGCGTTCTCAGATAAGAAACCATAACCAGGGTGAATCGCTTCTGCGCCTGTGATTTCGCATGCTGCGATAATCGCTGGGATCGAAAGATAAGATTGTTGCGAAGACGGTGGACCGATGCAGACGCTTTCGTCGGCCATGCGAACGTGCATGGCGTCTGCGTCAGCTGTGGAGTGAACAGCAACGGAACCGATGCCCATTTCACGCGCGGCGCGGATGACGCGTAATGCGATTTCTCCGCGGTTTGCGATCAGAATTTTTTTGAACATTTTTAGCGCCTTATTCGAGGATCACTAAAGGAGAGCCGAATTCAACAGCGGAACCATCATCGACCAAAATACGTGTCACTTTACCTGCGCGTGGGGCAGGGATGTGGTTCATTGTTTTCATCGCTTCAACGATTAGCAAAGTGTCACCTTCCGCTACAACGGTACCTACTGATACAAATGCTGGTGCGCCTGGTTCTGCTGCCAAGTAAATTGTTCCGACCATTGGCGATGTGACCGCACCGGGATCTGATGCTGGATCAGCACTTGCAGCTGGCGCAGCGGCCGCGGGTGCTGCTGCAACAGGAGCCGCGGCAACAGGTGCTGCGACTGCGGCTGCCATCACTTGCTGTGGTTGTTGTCTGCTAACACGCACGTCAAGACTGTCGTCTTCACCATATTCGCGCTTAACTTTTACTTCAGTCAGATCGTTTTCGCGCAGTACTTCGGCCAATGCCTGAATAAAGGCGACGTCTGCGTCACGGATGTTTTTTGTCATAGTTTCCCGAGCCTTGTCCCAACGGTGCATATGAAAGTCGCACCGACATCTTGTTGTTATGATGCTCTTATATGCGATGGCTTGACCTAAGGAAAGCAGAGACATTTTGATCGCGAAGACTTGCTTATTGTCTTGCCCCCTCGGTCTTTGAGATACAGGTTTTGAACCATTCGGGCAATTTTGTTGTTGCTTTGATTGGGGAGGTGCCCAAGTCTCGGCTTGGGTCAATGCCGATCTTGTCATACGCACCCGCGTTAGCATCATTGACCTGAGCCGTTTGTCACATGGGTGTGTAACAACAAATGGGTTCTCGGCTGCCAGTTGGCGGGCTTAGTGTATTTATCACTGGGATAGCGTCGAGCAATCGCGTAATAGCTTGCTCAGGGAATAAAAGGTCACAGTTTTTAGATTGCAAACGATTGGCAAGGTAATCCGATTGGGGCATTTGGCACAAAAAAGGCCGGATCTTTCGAACCGGCCCTTACATGTTTTCAAGCAACTGAGCTTAGATTGCGAGATACTCTTCGCGCAGTTGTTTGTTGTCGAGAACTTCAGCCGCAGTGCCATCAAATACGATGCCACCGGTGTCCAAAATTACAGCGCGGTCAGCCAGTTTCAACGCACGCACAGCGTTTTGTTCAACAATTACTGTCGTGATCCCTTGGTCTTTGATGATGCGAAGTGTCTTTTCGATCTCGTCAACGATAACTGGGGCTAGGCCCTCATACGGTTCATCTAGCAACAGAACTTTGATATCGCGGCAGAGGGCGCGGGCGATGGCAAGCATCTGCTGTTCGCCACCTGAAAGCGTTACGCCTTCTTGGTTGCGGCGTTCTTTCAGGCGAGGGAATAGTTCGTACACACGTTCGATCGACCAGCCGATAGGTGGTGCGATCTGCGCTAGCTTTAGGTTTTCCTCAACTGTTAGGCCCGCGATGATGCGCCGGTCTTCTGGGACAAGGCCCAAACCAACTTGAGATGCTTCATAGCTGGACATGTTGTGAAGTGGTTGATGATCCAACCAAATTTCACCACGGTTGACTTGTGGATCGTCTAGGCGTGCAATGGCGCGTAATGTTGATGTCTTACCCGCACCATTCCGACCGAGAAGGGCTAAGATTTCCCCCTCATGAACGTTAAAGCTGATGCCTTGAACGATGTAGCTTTCGCCATAATAGGCATGCAGGTCCCAAATAGATAGGAATGCTGGTGCCGAAGCGGCTTGATTGGCGTTTGATGTTGTCATGTTTTTTTCCTTACGCCGCGTCTTGTGTCTCGCCCAAATACGCTTCGCGCACTTTGGGGTGACCTTTGATGTTGTCAGGCGTATCTTCAACCAATGGTGTGCCCTGAGCCAAAACGGTAATCCGTTCAGCCAATGAGAATACAACGTGCATGTCGTGCTCAATGATGGCGATGGTGATGTCACGCTCGTCGCTGATTTGCTTGAGCAGATCAATCGTGTTGTTGGTGTCCGCACGTGCCATGCCAGCAGTCGGTTCATCCAGCAACAACAAACGTGGTTCTTGCGATAAGCACATGCCGATCTCAAGGCGACGTTTATCGCCGCGAGACAGGGCAGCTGCGTTCATCGCATGTTTACCTGCCATATTCATTTCTTCAAGCATGTGTTCCGCGCGTTCGACCATCCCTTTGTCGGCCATCATGTTTTTGAAGGCGCTTAGATGAAACGCGCCATCACGTTTGGCAAAACAAGGGATAAGCATGTTTTCAAGCACGCTGAGATCTCCGAAGATCTCTGGTGTTTGGAAAACACGCGAAATACCCATTTGATTGATTTCATAAGGTTTGCGACCCAACACAGATTGTCCGTCAAACATGACGGAACCAGTGTCTGGGATCAGCTTACCGACCAAACAGTTGAGCAAGGTGGATTTACCCGCGCCGTTCGGGCCAATGATCGCGTGGACCGAGTTTTCAGCCACACTTAGATTCACGTCGCCAAGCGCTTGCAAACCGCCAAACCGTTTTCCTACGTTTTTTACTTCAAGGATACCCATTTTCGTTTCTCCTTATTCCGCAGGGGTGTTGTTGCTGTCAGACCCGTCTTCGGTCTTCTTGCGTTTGAACAATTTGGCCAATCGCTGACCGCCTTCAACCAAGCCACCTGGCAGGAAGATGATGACCATCATAAACAACAGACCCAATGTCAGGTGCCAGCCTTTGCCCACAAAGTAGTGCAGGATGCCAACGATGAAGTTTTCCAGACCATCTGGCAGGAAAGACAGCCATTGGTGCAAAATACCATCGTTGATCTTGGATAAGATGTTTTTGAAGTATTCATTAAATCCGGCACCCACGATTGGGCCAATCAAAGTACCAACACCGCCTAAGATTGCCATGATGACGATCTCACCAGATGCGGTCCAGTGCATACGCTCTGCTCCGGCAAGTGGGTCCATGGAGGAAAGTAGACCGCCCGCAAGACCTGCATACATGCCAGAGATAACAAAAGCTGCAAGTGTGTAGGGTTTGGTGTTCAGGCCAGTGTAATTCATGCGCTGTTGGTTAGACTTCACAGCCCGCAACATCATCCCGAAAGGGGAGCGGAAGATGCGGATCGAAATGTAGAAAGCAACCAGCATCAAGATACCGCTCATGTAATAGCCGTTGTTAAACGTGAACTGCCAAGACCCGATATCCAACTTTGAGCTGTCGCTCATCGCCATACCGAACAAGTGAGGTGTGTCTGGCGCACCGCTGGAAGCAAAGTACTGCGGGTCGTTTGAGTAGACCTGCAAACCTGTTTCGCCATTGGTCAGGTTGTAGTTGGATGATGGATTGCCAAGAACTGAATAGGCAAGATTGTAGGACATCTGTGCAAACGCAAGTGTCAGGATCGAGAAGTAAATACCTGAGCGACGCAAGCTGACGTAGCCAATCGCGAGTGAGAAGATACCTGCAACAATCATCGATAAGATAAGAGCTGGGATAACGTTCATGCTGAGCAGTTTGAACATCCAAACGGCTGAATACGAACCTATGCCCAAAAAGGCTGCGTGCCCGAAGGAAAGGTAACCTGTTAGGCCAAAGAGGATGTTAAAGCCGATAACAAGAATACCAAAGATTACAAAACGCTGCATCAAGTCGGGATACCCTGCGTTGAACATCTGAGCCAATGAAGACCCTTGAGGGAAAGGGTTCAGGATGAACGGCGCAAGAAGCACCATGGCTGCTACGATGATGAACAGCAGTGTGTCGCTTTTATTAAGTTTCAACATGTTCTTATTCCTCCATCACGCCACGACGACCCATCAGGCCACGCGGACGAGTCAGAATGATGATAATTGCGACTAGGTAGATGATGATTTGGTCAATGCCTGGAAAGATTGCTTTGACTTGGTTCATTGAAGCGAAAGCTTCAAGAATACCTAGCATAAACCCAGCAAGTACGGCACCTGGCAAGCTGCCCATACCGCCAACAACAACCACAACAAAGCTTAGAACCAAGAAGTCCATGCCCATGTGATAGTTAGGTGAGTTAATCGGCGCGTACATAACGCCCGCAAGACCCGCCACACAGGCGGCAATCGCGAACATAATTGTAAAGCGCTTGTCGATATTGATGCCCAACAATCCAACCGTTTCGCGGTCCGCCATACCTGCTCGCACAACCATCCCGAAGGTGGTGAACTGAAGGAAGGCAAATACCGCTGCGATGATGATTGCGGAGAAAGCAAAGTAAACCATCCGCCAGTAAGGGTAGATAATAGCGTTGGCCTCAAAGCCGATATAAGTCCCGAAATCGAATGAACCTCGGAAGGCCTCTGGTGCAGGTGTTGGGATCGGGTTAGCACCGTAGATAGCTTTGATAACCTCTTGTAAAACAATAGCTAAACCAAAGGTTACAAGAATTTGGTCTGCATGGGGGCGTTTGTAAAAGTGCTTGATCAGGCCACGCTCCATGATGATGCCAACGGCAGCCATGATTGGAATTGCAAAGAAGATTGCAAGTGGAACAGACCAGTCGATAATACTGGCTCCGACCTCAGGGCCAAACCACGTCTCCACGATAGGTGTCTTGATCGTGGCAGGGTTACCCAAAAAGTCCGTCTTTGTAGGATCTTCGGTGATGGTTGAAATGTTCAATATGCGTTGTAGCGTTACGGCGCAGAATGCACCGATCATGAACAATGCACCGTGAGCGAAGTTAACAACGCCCAATGTGCCAAAAATGAGTGTCAGCCCTAGCGCGATCAGCGCATAGGCAGAGCCCTTGTCGAGCCCGTTTAGAATTTGAAGAAGGATTTGATCCATGGTCCCACCGATAACCTATGTAAGAGGTTTCCCCCGGAAAACCGGGGGAGCCAATGACTTGTTTTATTGTGAAATGCAAGGTTGCAAAGCCCGTCGAGACAGGCTTTGCAATATGC
>DLQI01000001.1:11873-22468 GCA_002478745.1 Rhodobacteraceae bacterium UBA7436
ACTTCAACAACTTCCAAAAGATCGAACTCGGATGTTGGGTTTTCTTTACCACGTACAACCAGAACGTCTTTGAAGCACTGGTGATCGTCTGCACGGTACAATGTTTTACCATTGCCCAAGCCGTCGAACTCATAGCCTTCAAGCGCTTCAACGATACCGCATGGGTTAAATGTACCCGCACGTTGTGCCGCATCTGCATAAAGCATCGTTTGGCAATATACAGTGTGTGCCGCCTGTGATGGTGGGAAGCCGTATTTTGTACCAAAGGACTTAACGAATGCTTTTGAGCCTTCGTCTGTCAAAGACCAGTGCCAGTTTGTGGAACCGTGGATGCCTTTAACGTTTGCGCCAGCACCTTTCGCCATTAGGCGAGAGTACAATGGAACAACGATTTCAAAGTTTTTGCCGTTTACGATCTTGTCGCGAAGGCCAAACTGAACAGCATTGGTCAAAGAGTTAACCATGTTCCCGCCGTAGTGGTTCAGAACCAAAACGTCAGCGCCGGAGTTCAATACTGGAGCGATGTAGGAAGAGAAGTCAGTAGACGCGAGTGGCGTGCGTACTTTGTTCACTGTGTTCCAGCCCATAGCTTCTGTCGCTGCGGCGATAGACTCTTCTTGTGTCCAGCCCCATGTGTAGTCAGCGGTCAAGTGGTAAGCGTTACGGTCAGAACCGTACAGGCTTTGCAACACTGGTGCCAATGCAGCAGCAGACATGTAACCGTTAAAGAAGTGACGGAAGCCGTTGGCTTTCTTATCTTTACCAGTTGTGTCGTTTGAGTGCGTAAGACCAGCCATAAAGATAACGCCAGCTTCTTGGCATAGACCTTGAACAGCAATCGCAACACCAGAAGAAGAGCCGCCAGTGATCATCACTGCGCCGTCTTTTTCGATCATGGATTTCGCAGAAGCACGCGCCGCGTCAGATTTAGTCTGCGTGTCGCCTGTTACGAATTCTACTTTCTTGCCCAAGATGCCGTTTCCGGTCAGCTCTTTAGACGAGAATGTGTTCATCATGCCGCCGTCGCCGCCACCGTTGAGGTGCTCAACAGCAAGCTCATAAGCGCGCAGTTCGTCTGCACCCTCATCAGCATATGGACCAGATTGCGGAACGTTAAAGCCAAGCGTTACAGAACCACCAGTTGGCTCGTTTGTGTACGCAGCCGCGGAAGACGCAGTGAAGATCGTAGGTGCAGCAAAGCCAGCGCCAGCGATGGCACTGTTCTTGATCAACCCACGACGTGTCAGGTTTGATGTGGACATAAATATCCTCCCTTATTGTTTGAAAACACGAATGAGTCTCCTCAGCCCCAGACGCGCCATGCATTTACATGCAAAGTTAGTATCGCGTTGTTTTCGAAAATTGCGCAATAACGTCCTTGAAATTCATAACTATTTTGTAAATAAATACACAATCAAATTGTTTTTTTGTAAACTTATGACGCTTCGTCATGAAAAGATCTCGAAAACGCAGTAGGTTATGGATTGGGCAGGAAAGGTCTGTAATGATGAGAGAAGGCCTTACAGGCAGTCGCATTCGCGAACGACGCGGGATGGCGGGGCTGAAACAAGCGGAACTCGCAAGCCGAATTGGCATTTCTGCGTCCTACTTGAATTTGATTGAGCACAATCGCCGCAGAATCGGTGGCAAGCTTTTGCTCAACATAGCTTCGGCACTGGGTGTTGATCCATCAGCGTTGACCGAAGGGGCCGAGGCGGCCCTGATTGCCAAACTGCGAGAAGCGGCGTCAGCGGCGCAATTGCCAAAAGTCGATGTCGGCAACGCAGATGAGTTTGCTGGCCGTTTCCCTGGCTGGGCGGAGGTTTTGGCAGCGGGTTACCGGAGGATCGGAGCCTTGGAACGGACAGTTGAAGCGCTGTCTGATCGGCTTTCGCATGACCCAAAACTGGCGGCTTCAGTTCATGAATTGCTTTCGACCGCAGCTGCTATTCGCTCGACTGCTTCGATATTGGCTGATGATAAAAAGATTACGGCAGAATGGCGTGATCGGTTTCACGGTAATCTTGATCAAGACAGTCGTCGCCTTGCTGAAAGTTCAAAGGCGCTGGTCAATTACTTAGACAGTCAATCAACGGAACAAGGGGACCATACGGTTGGATCGCCACGAGAGGAGGTCGATATCTTCCTTGCTGACAACAACTATTCTTTTGAGAGCCTTGAAGCTGGAACAACGGTTGTAGATGAATTGGTTGTGCAATCGGAGCGACTTGTATCTGAATCCGCGCGTCACATCGCAAAGGGAATTCTTCAGCAACTTAAGCTAGATGCCAACGATGTTGGTTTGAAAGATCTACAACATAAGCTCAAACTGGTTGGTTTGGACCCAATCTTGTTGGCAACGCACTTTGCCGTTTCGGTATCAACCATTTTGCGTCGTTTGGGTTCATTGACCGATTTGAATGCGGGCTTAGTCGTTTGCGATCGAACCGGTAGCCTATTGTTCCGTAAGCCTACAAAGGGCTTCACCATCCCGCGTTTTGATGCGCCATGTGCATTGCTGCCGCTTTTTGATGGATTGAGCAATGTTGGGCAAATTTCGCATGGTAGGATCGCGCTAGCAGGGCGTTCAGAAGTGGAATTTGAATTTTTTGCGGTCGCGGAACCGGTTTCTAAACCATCATATAACAGTGCACCGTTGATACAGGCGACAATGCTTGCGGTGCCGTTAAATTCTGGAAATATGTCAACTTTACCACGGGCAACTGAAATTGGGGCGACCTGTCGTGTTTGCCCTAAGGAGGATTGTCCCGCCAGACGGGAACCTTCCATTTTAAGCAGTGGTTTTTAATACGAGTTTTGACAGCTTGAGGAAAAGCATGGATAGTCGGATAAAATTTGGACGTGAATATACTGGTGGCACGACGATCACCTGAGTTGCGGCCAGACAGGGGGGGACGATCGAACATGAAAAAACGTGTTCTATTGGTTGAAGACGAACCAAATATTATCGAAGCAATCACGTTCTTGTTGAGTCGAGAAGGTTGGCATGTGGATACCCAAAAAGACGGCGCAACTGCTGTAAAGCGGGTCCGCGAACTGCAGCCAGATCTGTTGATGCTAGATCACATGTTGCCGGGTAAAAGCGGCTTGGATATCCTCAAAGACCTCCGAAGTGATGACCAATTTAAATCCTTGCCAATTTTAATGCTGACAGCACGTGGGCAGATGCGCGATCGTGCCGAAGCTGAAGCTGCGGGGGTCAGCCGTTTCATGACAAAGCCCTTTTCCAATACGGAAGTATTGGCTGCAGTGCGCGATTTGATGCGGAACTAATTGATGCAACCGCCTCCATCAGCGCCAGTCTTTCTAGAACGCCGTAGCTACCGACAGCGCCGTATGATGGACGCAATTCGTCTGTTGCCGCTCGTGGGGTTGCTGCTTTGGTTGGTGCCGACCCTTTGGGCTGCCACTGACGGCGATGGAGTTGAACCCGTACGAATGTCTCAGGCGATCGTTTATGTTTTTGGAGTATGGGTTTGTTTGATCCTATGTGCAGGCACCTTGTGGCGTTACCTTAAAGATAGCGACGACGACGTTGGCACGACAGAATCTGCCATGAAAACGGACCCAAAATAATGGCATCAATCAATCTGCTCATTGCGGTTTGCCTTATTTACGTTACTTTCTTGTTTCTAGTGGCCTTTGCCGCTGAACGGGCCGCGGCTCAAGGTCGTGGAAATTGGCTTCGTTCGCCGCTGGTCTATACACTATCGTTGTCGATCTATTGCACGGCTTGGACATTCTATGGTGCTGTTGGGTACGCTGCGCGATCGGGAATGGAATTCGTAACAATCTATCTGGGGCCCTCACTTGTTATGATTGGGTGGTGGTGGTTTCTGCGCAAACTGGTCCGTGTTGGTCGGACCCAACGTGTAACCTCTGTTGCGGACTTGATTTCATCGCGTTACGGAAAATCCAACGTGCTGGCGATTGTTGTTACCGTTATGGCTGTTATTGGGGTGACCCCTTACATCGCACTTCAATTACAATCTGTTACACTATCGTTGTCGATCTTCTCTGATCCAACAGGAACGACAGATGGTGGAATGAATCTGGTGTCGGCTGGCTTTTGGGTTGCGCTTGGACTTGCCTTATTCACGGTGTTGTTTGGGACGCGCAATCTAAACGCCAACGAGCGTCACAATGGTGTTGTCATCGCAATTGCAGTGGAAGCTGTTGTTAAGTTGGTTGCCCTTCTGGCCGTGGGTATTTTCGTGGTTTGGGGGGTCGCTGGTGGCCTTAGTGAAATGATGATCCGTATCGATAACTCGGAAATCGGCCAATGGCAGGTGGACGGAAGTCGTTGGACCGCGCTAACGGTTTTGTCTGGTGCTGCATTCCTTTGTCTTCCACGCATGTTTCAGGTTCTTGTTGTTGAAAACGATGATGAGCGACACCTACACATCGCATCGTGGGCGTTTCCGATCTACTTGATGATGATGAGCCTGTTCGTGGTCCCGATTGCCGTTGTTGGACTTGACCTATTACCTGAAAATTCCAATCCCGATTTGTTCGTCCTTACTGTCCCCCTGTCACAAGGGCAGGGAGGTCTTGCTATCTTGAGTTTTCTTGGTGGTTTCTCTTCAGCGACATCGATGGTCATCGTTGCAACATTGGCATTGTCGACCATGGTGTCCAACCACGTCGTTATGCCAATATGGCTTTCGTTTCAGGGCCATGGTGCGACCGTTTCTGGTGATGTACGCAACGTTGTGATCTTTGCGCGCCGTGTTTCAATACTTGTCATTATAGCCTTGGGTTACCTCTATTATCGTGTGTCGGGGGGCAGCGGTGCGCTTGCAGCGATCGGTTTGATTTCATTTATCGGAGTTGCCCAATTTTTACCGGCAATGATCGGTGGGATATTTTGGCGCGGTGGAACACGGGTGGGCGCATTGACTGGGCTTTTGGTGGGGTTCGCGATCTGGATCTATACATCGTTGTTACCTAGTTTCGGGCCGGACGTTGTTTTAAGTTCCACCCTACTGGAGCAAGGACCTTTTGGAATTGGCTGGCTGCGGCCTCAAGCATTGTTTGGGATTAAAGGGATTGATCCAACGGTCCATGCGGTTCTGTGGTCATTATTGTTAAATACCAGCGGATTTATCTTGGGGTCGCTGATCTCATTCCCGAAACCACTGGAACGGTTGCAAGGTGCGCAGTTTGTCAATGTTTTTGCCCACTCTGGTCACGCCCATGGCTGGAGCGGGTCGGCGGCTCAAAGTGAAGATCTGATGGTGATGGCGCAGCGGATTTTGGGTGGGCCTGAAGCACAAAAATTATTTCGCCGCGAAGCGCAAATTCAGGGACACGATAGATACCTTCCTGAACCAACACCTGATTTTCTCCAGCGGGTAGAGCGCGAAATGTCAGCATCGGTTGGTGCTGCAACTGCCCATGCGATGATCAGCCAACTGGTTGGTGGTGCGTCAGTTTCTGTTCAGGATTTAATGGCTGTTGCCGATGAATCCGCACAAATGCTGGAATACTCAAATCAGTTAGAAGCTAAATCGTCTGAGCTTTTGGACACTGCAAGGCAGTTGCGGGATGTGAATGCTAAGTTGACGCAAATCTCTGTCCAAAAAGATGCCTTTCTAAGCCAAATCTCGCATGAGCTTCGAACGCCGATGACGTCGATCCGATCATTCTCGGAGATTCTACGTGATGGGAATGAGCTAAAACCAACAGAACAAACAAAGTATGCATCGATTATTCACGTTGAGGCCATTCGATTGACCCGGTTGTTAGATGATTTGTTAGATCTAAGCGTTCTGGAAAACGGGCAGGTTAGCCTGAATAGCGCGAGGGGTACCTTAGCTGACGTGATAGGACACGCCGTCACTACGACACAGGCGGGTGCGGCTAAATCGATCAAAATTGATACGAGCGGATTGGACCACGCGATTGAGTTGCATACTGATTTGGATCGTCTCGCTCAGGTTTTTATTAACCTGATCAGCAACGCGCAGAAATACTGTAAATCTTCGGAACCAGAATTGTCCATTTCAGCCTTAAAAACCGAAAATGTGACTTGCGTGTTTTTTACGGATAACGGCTTGCCAATACCGATCGAAACCCATGCTCTGATTTTTGAAAAATTCTCAAGGATCAATGATCAAGATGGAAGTGGGGCAGGGCTAGGTTTGGCTATCTGCCGAGAAATTATGGTTCGACTAGGTGGCGGAATTGATTATGTCACGTTTGAAGGGGGTAACCGCTTTGAAGTACGGATTCCAAACTAACTGGATGGGTCGGCCAAGAAACTTAGCATAAAATAGAGAATATAAAGTCGTTGGTAACCACCAGGGGCCTATCTATCCTATCTATAGGTTATGGGACGTATTCTGACGATGGCTTCTGATGAAAAACTATCGGTTTTAAAACGCAAAACATCACACGGCGCCCAGCAACGCGATGTGCATACGATGTCTGTGGCAAAGGCGATGCGTCTGTCGATCGCAAAGATTGGCAAAGAATTATTTGAGATGCCATTGTCCGCAATTGGTGTTGTAATGCAAACCCGCAGTGTGGATTGCGTGGGCGACCTCGTGGGTGAAAATACACTGTTATGTTTGCTGGAGGGAGATGATGGTAAGATTGGGGCTGCCATTATTGGCGGGGATGTCGTTGGCGGCTTGATCCAGCAACAAACGATGGGGACCATCAGCGTCAAAAAGACGAATGCACGTTCCATGACCCAGACTGATGCAGTCATGTGCGCGCCGTTACTGGATACTTTGTTTGAAATGGTTGCAGGGATGCTGGACAACACGCAGGACACCCGTACCATTTCTGGGTATCAATTTGGCGCAATGTTTGAAGATAAGCGTGCACTCACAATTGCCCTTGATCAAGCTGAATATTTTGTTGCTCGGCTTACTTTGGATCTGGCGCTTGGAGCCCGGCAAGGAGAATTAGTTTTAGTTCTGCCAGTCTCGCAATCCATGGGGATCGAGGATGAAGATGGTGATTCATCTATTGGCGCTGCGGCACATCTTGGCGACGTTGTGATGGGATTGAGCGCAGAGTTGAACATGATCCTTTGTAGGCAGTCGATTGAAATCGCAGAGTTGCAGCAGTTATCGGTGGGCCAAAAATTGAAGTTGCCCAATAATAAATTTCCTGAAACTGAAATAGTGACCGACAAAGGACTACAAATAGGCACTGGAACCCTTGGCCAAACGGATGGAACACGTGCGCTTCGACTAAATCGGGCACCGATACATGCTAGTCTGCCGCGCCGCCGCGAAAGTGATCTTACCGAACTTGATCTGCCAAAGATCAAGGCATTGCCATTGCGGTCAGATGCGCAAGAATTTAAAATAGAAACCGAAACTGCTGCAAATACGGCTATGGATGCCGACGCAACTTCGCTGTCGAACACGACCCAAGCAACCGCATTGCCGGAACTGGATGACTTTCCGGATTTAAACGACCTGCCAGAACTGGCCCAACTTCAAAACTAGGGAGTGTTTTAGTCTTGGCCAGCAAGGGTAGCCAATGTTGGTCGGAGGCCTTCGAGTTGATATCCTGCAGCTTGTGCTGCAGCTAGGATGGTATCGATATCAGCGCCTTCGCTCGCTGAACCCATCGACCATGCAACAGTACAGCGGGTGCCACTGGCACAATATGCCAGTACGGGCCCGTCCATTCGGGAATACGACATTTGCTGTTCAACAATATCCGCAGTCATCGTTTGGTGTGTTAACGGCAGGATGTAAAACTCCAACCCAGCGGCGCGTGCGGCCTGTTCGATTGCCGCTGCTTGATGACTTGGCGGAACCTCAGTGTCAGGGCGGTTGCAAACCACCGCCTTGAAGCCCGCGGCTGCAATAGAGTCGATATCGTTCGCAGAGATTTGAGGCGATACGAAATAATTGTCGGTTACTTTAAACATCTTCATAATTCCTAAGTTAGGCGCGAGCATTCATTTCGTCCACGCGTCGCACCATGAAAGGTGCCATCAACATACCGACAAGCATCGCAATAAAAAAGACTGCGCCTCTCCATCCCCCATAACTTAGGGATGCGATCGCTGGTCCTGGGCACAGACCGATAAGCCCCCATCCGACCCCGAACAAGACGGACCCAAGGATAAGTTTGTTGTCCAAGCCGTGTTCCTGTGGGGAGGCGAATGTCCCTCCGGCAAGAGGAGAACGACCCGGTACCATCCGCCAGGCAATCGCCATCGGAACAATTGCCCCTCCCATAACGAAGGCAAGGGTTGGATCCCAGGCACCGAACAAGTCCAAGAATCCTTGAACTTTACCAGTGTCAGTCATCCCCGAAATATGAAGACCTGCGCCGAAAAGGCCACCTGAAAGCAGTGCCAATAGAATACGCATTAGAGTTCTCCCACAATCAGACGCAGGGCAAGGACGGTAAGAACACCTGCGGCGATGTAAATAGCTGTCGCGACAACACCGCGAACGGAAAATCTCGAGATGCCACAGACGCCGTGGCCTGACGTACATCCATTTGCCATGCGAGTGCCGATGCCGACACAAATGCCTGCGAAAACAAGCAGCAGTGTGGATTGCATCGTTCCAGTGTCGACAGGCGATCCTATTTGTAGAAGGGCAGGGACCAGCACTAACGCGAACACAAAGGCGACACGCTCCCGCGTTGCAGCTCCAGAAGTTTGATCAACAAGACTGCCGATGATGCCACTCGCACCCATGATACGGCCGTTTCCCAATAGCAAGACGACACCAGCAAAGCCAATCAATAGGCCTCCGACCAATCCATAAATCCAATCTATGGGCATGCATCATTCCTTCATGTTCTAGAATTTACTTTGGGATTGTTCCCCTAAGAAAAGGCAATCCCGACGCCGACAATCATCAAGCCAAGGAAAGATAGAAAAAGCGCACCTAAGTTGAGGGGCAGTACTGATTGCAGCACATTTTTCATTTCGTCCTCAGGCAGGTCTGCACGCTTAGCGCGCGAAACACGCAAGATGCACCAGACGATGCCGAACAGGCCAATCAGGGAGATGGCTGCGCCACCCCAGATTATCATATCAAAAATCGAGTTAGTTTTTTGTTCCATATTGTCCAGCTAACTTAATTTGTGGTTTTGAACAAGAAGGGGCATTGCGACATTTGCGATCGGAAGGTATCTGAAGGGCCTTGCTGATCTCGATAGGAGCTTTGAAATGACCGAAACCGCAACAAATGCTGAAAGCTACCGCGTAACAGCCGATGAATTACGCCAGTTTATTGAACGGATTGAGCGTCTTGACGCAGAGAAAAAAGATCTCGCTGAACAACAAAAAGAAGTGATGGCCGAGGCCAAAGGGCGTGGCTATGACACCAAAGTTATTCGCAAAGTTGTAGCATTGCGCAAACGTGACCAGAACGATATCGCTGAAGAAGAAGCGGTCTTGGAAATGTACAAAGAAGCCCTTGGGATGTAATCCTATTGAAACAGCTTTGATCGCGTAATTTACGGCGCGATCAAAGTGACACCAGGGATGCGCTGAACATCTAACATGTCCTCCTCATAGACGTCAGTCATGTCGTCCATCAGGTCTTCGGTCCAACCCGCTAGAGTAAGCTCTTCCTCTGTTTTTTCCTCAAGTGCAAATTTGTCTAAGAATGCGGATATGACGCGACGCTTTTGAATTTCCGTCATTTCAGGATGTGACTTAAGGTAGGTTGCAAAGCGTTGCATACCTTCCTTGCTCATGATTTCGTTCAGCAGGTCAAACTCACCTACAATTTCTTCGCCCAGCTCCAGTCCCGCGACTTCACGAATGATTTGGGGCCAAAGCAACGGGGTGTCTTCATTGCACCACACGGTAATCGTCAAATCAGGGACCGCATTTCGAATGGCATGTATTGTGTCGGACCAGCGGATGTCGCATGGGTCATCGACACCCAAATAGCTCGTCATACTTGGTTTTGGTGAATGTTCAAACATTGCTGGAAGAAGTGTCGCAGGATTGCGAAGCGCCATGAACATTTCAATTTCATCATCAGGGAACAGTTTGCGAATCTGTGCCATTCGCTCTGCTGCAAAAGGATACAGGATCCCTCTACGGACAGCCGCCCTAGGTGCGCCAAAGAAAAACGCATTGCTTAGTATCAAACGATCGGCATCTTCGTCGTCCATAATTGCATCAAGTAATACGTCACGCGCACCCTCAGCTGCAGGGGCTGTTTTCAATGCTTCTAAGGTCTGTTTTATCAGACGGCGGTATTTGCCCGGACCAGGGACCGCGACACCTTTCTTGGAAAAACTATTCTTGTTTCTCAGAAGGCACTTCATCAATCGCTCTTCCTCGGAAAAGTGCGCGCCGGTGTGAATTGCGAGCTGCATATGCCGTCTAATCCCTTAAAAAGTTGGTTTTTTCTTGTACCAATTTGCCAAAAGAAGAAAACCTTATTGCAGGACCATTTTTCATCTTGCACGACCTGAAAAATCTCATTAAACGACCCTCAATGCCCCTATAGCTCAGCTGGTAGAGCAACTGATTTGTAATCAGTAGGTCCGCGGTTCGAGTCCGTGTGGGGGCACCACATTCCAAAAATCACCGCAGTTAACCACCCGATATCAAGTGATATTTTTTT
>DLQI01000147.1:0-517 GCA_002478745.1 Rhodobacteraceae bacterium UBA7436
AAAAGGGGCCGTGCATTGCAGCACTGTCCCCTTCAAATACCGTAGGGCGGGGTTCACCCCGCCGCCACGATCAAATCGCTTTTTTCATGCTCTCATCAAGATAGATTTCGCGCAGACGCTTAGACACATTGCCCGGCGTTCCATCGCCAATCATTGCGCCATCAATCTCGACCACACCATTCACGAACATGGTTGCTGACGTGATAAATGCTTCATCCGCACCCTGCGCTTCTTCGATGGTGAAGTTGCGTTCTTCCACTTCCATCTGCGCCTCTTTGGCAAAACGCAAAACAGCTGCGCGGGTGATCCCGTGCAAGATGTCGTTCGACAATGCGCGCGTAATGATCCGATTACCTTTAACGATATAGGCGTTGTTGGATGTACCTTCAGTCACCTGACCGTCCTCAACCAACCATGCGTCGTCACAACCCGCCGCCTTTGCCATCATCTTACCCATCGACGGGTAAAGCAGCTGAACGGTCTTGATGTCACGACGGCCCCAACGCTCGTCCGCGAT
>DLQI01000147.1:543-9480 GCA_002478745.1 Rhodobacteraceae bacterium UBA7436
GAAATCACTTTAATACCATTCTTGGACGCCGCACTCTCGGTCACGCCCGGCTTGGATTGGGTGAACAACACAACGGTGCAAGGGGTCGTCTCTGGATCAGGAAACACAAAATCACGATCAGCTGGTGCGCCGCGGGTAATTTGCAGATACACGCCACCTTCAACAACATCGTTCAATGACACCAACTCACGGTGCACCGCCAACAGGTCTTCTTTAGAAATCGGGTTCTTCATACCCAACTCAGTCAAAGAACGTTCCAAACGCACCGCATGGCCATCAAAGTCCACCAGCTTGCCGTCCAGAACAGAGGTCACTTCATAAACGCCATCGGCCATTAGGAACCCACGGTCAAAAATCGACACCTTGGCTTCGTTTTCCGGTAGGTATTCGCCGTTCAAATATACAGTCCGCATCTGTCTCATCCCCAAAGTGTTGCTGATGGCGGGTGCACACCAGCGTTGTCAAAAATCAAAGGTTCATCGCGGTCTTCGGCCAACAAGAGCGGGCCGTCAAGGTCAACAACGGACGCACCTTGGGCAACAAGGGTCGCCGGTGCAATCGCAAGTGAGCTGCCAACCATACAACCAACCATAACTTCATAGCCCTGCGCGATGGCCGCATCGCGCAACGCAAGCGCCTCAGTTAACCCGCCGGTCTTATCCAGCTTAATGTTCACCACATCATATTTGCCCTTCAAATCCGCAAGGCTTGAACGGTCATGGCATGACTCGTCCGCACAAACAGGCACAGGACGCTGCATCCCCAACAGGGCATGATCTTCACCTGCAGGCAACGGTTGCTCTACTAACTCGACGCCCAAGCGCACCAAATGTGGCGCGAGGTCAGCATAAACCTCAGCAGACCATCCCTCATTCGCATCTACAATAATTGTAGACTTAGGGGCCCCCGCACGCACGGCTTCAAGGCGGGGCATGTCATCAGGGGTACCCAACTTAATCTTCAACAACGGGCGAAACGCGTGAAGGGCTGCCTGCGCTTTCATCGCCTCAGGGGTGTCCAAAGACAACGTATAGGCCGTGATCTCAGGACCCGGGGCCTCAAGGCCCGCCAACTCCCAAACAGGTTTTCCTGCACGTTTGGCTTCCAAATCCCACAACGCACAATCCACAGCGTTGCGCGCAGCTCCTGCAGGCAAAAGATCATACAAATCGAACCGCGAAAATGCATCCGGCAAACCCGTGATTTCATCCGTCACAGACTGAAGGCTTTCCCCGTATCGGGCATAGGGCACACATTCGCCCCAGCCAACATGCTGTCCATCATTTAACTTAACGGTCAAAACTTGCGCTTCGGTACGCGACCCACGCGCAATGGTAAAAACCTGCGCCAACTTAAACACGTCCCGCGTCACATCAATCTGCATGAGCCCACCCGTTCATCTTACAAAATAAACTCCCCCCGGAGGGTCCGGAAGGAGCAAAAGTATCTTAGCTTAAAGTGCAGCCAAAGCATCAGCCAAACGCTCAGCGCCAAAACGATATGGATCAACCGCTGGTAGACCCATCTCGGCTTCAGCCGCCGCCAAATAAGCAAGCGCCTCATCCTCAGACATATGCTGCGTGTTAACAGCAATGCCAACAACCTGACACTCAGGATTGCCAACACGCGCCAAAGGCAACGCAAGGTCCGCAACTTGCTGCATTGTTGGTGGGGTGTAATCCGGCAAACCGCGCATGTGCTCGCGCGTTGGTTCGTGGCACAGGATCAACGCATCAGGCTGACCACCGTGGATCAACGCCATCGTCACACCAGAATATGACACGTGGAACAAAGACCCTTGGCCCTCAATGACGTCCCAGTGATCATCATCATTTGGTGGGGTCAAATACTCAACCGAACCCGCCATAAAATCCGCAACAACTGCATCGAGCGGCACACCGTCGCCAGTGATCAAAATACCCGTCTGACCCGTTGCGCGGAATGTAGACTTCATGCCCTTGGCCTGCATCGCTTTGTCCAATGCCAAAGCGGTGTACATCTTACCAACAGAACAATCTGTGCCCACAGCCAAGACGCGCTTACCACAGCGCTTCTTGCCGGATGCGATTGGGTAATCAACCGATGCAATACGCACGTCGTGCAATTCGCGGCCATTCGCTTCAGCGGCTGCAACCAGATCAGCTTCATCAGTCAGAAGGTTGTGCAGGCCAGACGCAAGGTCGTAGCCCATGCTCAATGCTTCAATCAGTATTTCTTTCCACGCAGCAGAGATAATGCCGCCACGGTTTGCAACGCCAATAACAAGCGTCTTTGCGCCAGCAGCTTGCGCCTCGGCCAAAGTCATGTCGTTTAAACCAACGTCAGCGCCACAGCCTTCCATACGGAATTGTGCGACAGCGTTGTCAGGGCGCCAGTCTTTAATGCCTTGCGCAACTTTTGCAGCCAATTGGTCAGGCGCGTCGCCCAAAAACAGAAGATAAGGTGTTTTGATCATTGCAGATGCTCCCAAAAATACATTTCCATAGCAATTTCAGCGAAATCTAGCGAAATTCCATTTCTTTCAGCCCTTCATTCGCACTCAATGTCGAATAATCGAGCGTCTTTTGGCAAAATACCAAAGATTCCACTGTCAAATCTAATCCAGGGCGACTCATTCCACCTCTCGCCCGACTTTGAGCAGGTGAAAATTCCACCTTGCGATCCGCAAGGTAATTTAATAACTAACATTCATCCATATTCGTAACATTGTTGCAAATCCTCTCCGAAAGGTGCCCGTCATGAGCTTCCGCATACAACCCACAGCTCCCGCACGCCCGAACCGTTGCCAGTTGTTTGGCCCTGGCTCAAACACCAAACTGTTCGCGAAAATGGCAGCCTCTGCTGCGGATGTGATTAATCTTGACCTCGAGGACTCAGTTGCCCCCTCAGACAAAGACTTCGCCCGTCAGAATGTCATTGAGGCGATAAACACACTCGATTGGGGCACCAAAACACTGTCCGTACGCCTCAATAGCCTCGACACTCCCTATTGGTATCGCGATGTGGTTGACCTGCTGGAACAAGCCGGCGACCGCCTTGATCAAATCATGATCCCCAAGGTCGGATGCGCTGCAGATGTGTATGCAGTCGATGCATTGGTCACAGCTATTGAGGCCGCAAAGGGGCGCACCAAACGCATTGCCTTTGAAGTGATCATCGAATCCGCCGCGGGCCTGACCCACGTCGAAGAAATCGCAGCCTCTTCACCACGCCTGCAAGCGATGAGCCTTGGAGCAGCAGATTTTGCCGCCTCCATGGGCATGCAAACAACGGGCATCGGAGGCACCCAAGACAACTATTACATGCTGCAAGGCGAACAAAAACATTGGTCGGACCCGTGGCACTGGGCCCAAGCGGCCATTGTTGCTGCCTGTCGCACCCACGGCATCCTTCCCGTAGACGGGCCTTTTGGCGACTTCTCTGATGACGAAGGGTTCCGCGCCCAAGCACGTCGTTCCGCGACACTAGGCATGGTTGGAAAATGGGCGATCCACCCAAAACAAATCGGCCTTGCGAACGAAGTCTTCACCCCGTCCGCCGAAGCCGTTGCAGAGGCACGCGAAATTTTGGCCGCGATGCAAACAGCAACTGAAAACGGCGAAGGTGCCACTGTCTACAAGGGCCGTCTTGTGGACATTGCGTCCATTAAGCAGGCTGAAGTGATCGTGCGCCAATCGAAAATGATCAACGGCTAACGCCGACGTGATTGTTCAAAACAGATAACATCTGACAGACTGGGGGCTTCACATATTGTTGAGGCCCTCATGCGTTTTCTTATTCCCCTGCTCGCCACTGTCCTCGTCAGCTTCGCTGCCCACGCGGGCGAAAACCTAGCGCCGCGCGAAGGATGGGCTGTCATCAACACCGACAAGGATTTTCAAACGCTGGTCAAAGACACCCGCACCGCCGTCAAAGCGCAGGGTTTGATCGTTGTAACCCAAGCAGGCCCAACCGCAGCCGCGAAAAAACGCGGAATCACCATCCCGGGCAACCGCGTGATTGGCGTGTTCAACAATGACTTCGCGGTCAGAGTTCTTGAAACCTCCACTGCCGCAATGATCGAAGCCCCCATTCGCCTCTACGTCACAGAAAACTCGGACGGCACGGCAACCCTCTCTTACAAAACCCCTACAAAAGTCTTTGCCCCTTATATCTCTAAGGGCGGCGCACCTCTTGCTTCAATCGCTGCTGAACTCGATCAAATTTTTCAACACATCTCAAAAGCTGCAGGCTCCTAAAACACAAAGCTGCTTGTAGGCCCGCGAAATTCAGGCGATCCATTTGCCTATGACAATCGAACTCCTCACCGCACTCGCCAGCTTTTGCTTGGTCAGCTCCATCACACCGGGGCCAAATAACCTGATGCTGATGGCCTCGGGTGCCAACTTTGGGTTCTTGCGAACCACACCGCATATGTTCGGAGTAGGCATTGGGTTCATGCTGATGGTGTTCCTTGTGGGCATCGGGTTGGCACAATTGTTCGACACTTATCCAATCGCACACACCATCCTAAAGGCTGTCAGCGTAGGTTACCTTTTATACCTCGCATGGAAAATCGCCAACGCAGCACCGATCAATGCAACCGACAGTCATGGCACTCCAATGACGTTCCTACAGGCGGCAGCCTTTCAATGGGTGAACCCAAAGGCATGGACTATGGCTGTCACAGCCGTCACCGTTTATGCGCCCGACACCAAGTTAGCATCCATCCTGATCGTCTCTGCCATGTTTGGATTGGTCAATTTACCTTCCATCAGCCTATGGGTGGTGTTGGGCCAACAAATGGCGCGTATTTTGACAAACCCCACGCGTTTGCGCCTATTCAACTGGGCGATGGCAGCGCTATTGGTCAGTTCACTTTATCCCGTCCTATGGCCCTGAACGCGCAATGTTATTGACGTAGCGTTGCAAACATTCCAAGTACCCGCCATATATCAAGTAACACATCATAGAATTAAGACTGCGGAGCAGGCATGACACAATACATGGAATTCGAAAAACCTTTGGCTGAACTTGAGGGTAAGGCTGAAGAATTACGCGCAATGGCGCGTGAGAGCGAAGACCAGGATATGGACATCAGCGAAGAGGCTGCGGCCTTAGATGCAAAAGCTGCTGTTATGTTGAAAGACTTGTACAAAAGCCTGACACCATGGCGCAAATGCCAAGTGGCGCGCCACCCAGAGCGCCCACATTGCCAAGATTACGTCAAAGCAATGTTCACAGATTTCACGCCACTTGCGGGTGATCGCAACTTTGCGGACGACCACGCAGTCATCGGCGGCCTTGCCCGCTTCAACGATCAACCAGTGATGGTGATCGGTCACGAAAAAGGTAACGACACCAAATCACGGATCGAACGCAATTTTGGCATGGCCCGTCCTGAAGGGTACCGCAAAGCGGCGCGACTGCTGGACCTTGCGGATCGTTTCAAATTGCCTGTCATCACACTGGTCGACACGGCTGGTGCCTATCCGGGCAAAGGCGCAGAAGAACGTGGCCAATCCGAAGCCATCGCCCGCGCAACAGAAAAATGCCTACAGATCGGCGTCCCTTTGATCAGCGTGATCATCGGTGAAGGCGGGTCCGGCGGAGCGGTCGCATTTGCAACAGCCAACCGCGTTGCGATGCTCGAACACTCGATCTACTCCGTCATCAGCCCAGAAGGCTGTGCCTCAATTTTGTGGAAAGACGCCGAGAAAATGCGCGAAGCTGCAGAAGCCCTGCGTCTAACGGCCCAGGACCTCAAACAATTGGGCGTGACAGATCGCATCATTCCAGAACCATTGGGCGGCGCGCATCGCAATTGGTCCGCCACGATCGAAGCGGTGAGTGCTGAAATCTCAAGCATGCTTAAAGAACTAAGCGGTAAAGACGCCAAAGCGTTGATAACAGATCGCCGTCAAAAGTTCCTTGATCTGGGTTCAAAAGGGCTGGCTGCTTAAGCCACCTTACTCTTATCCATCAATGCCAATCCGAAAACGAGGCGCATTGGGCAACCGTTCAAAACCCGATGCCAGATACACTTCTGCAGCGGCAGTGTTGTCGGGATGGGTGCCCACTGTCATGTATTTGCACGACAACTGCTTGGACAACTCAAGCGATGCATTGATCAAGGCACGGCCAACACCAGCACCGCGATGCTCTTTCAGCACGAACAAATGATGCATATCCATGCCACGCGCCCCAAATTGCAACTGGCCAATCGGCATCAGAGAGGCGTAGGCCACGACCTGTTCACCGATGGTCGCAACCAACAAGTGATGCCAATCATGCGCTTCTACTTCTAATTGCCCTAATGTAACGGTGCTGTCATCGCCATGATGTTTGGCAAGGCCGTGGATCATCTCCAAAACAAATGGCAAATCCGATTTAAGGGCAACTCGGGTCAATACTTCAGTAGATGCTACTCTGCATGCTCCAGTACGGGTACAAGACAATCCGATTCCGTTGATTTCTCAGCCATCGATTGATATTATTAGTCACATTTCTAGTGTAACGCACAAGTGAAACAACTCCAAGATAGCCAAAAAGTATCTAAAGAGAGCGCCGTTTTGAGACCAGCGTTTACAAACCGCGCAATTCCTCCAAGGAATAGCTAACCTCAATGCGCCCATCTAACCCGGCCTCAAAATTCGGATCTTGGGCCATGCAGCCTACACCACAAATCTGGCTGACCTCCAGCTCAGACCCATCCACATACCAAAACCGCCCGCCGGGGGTCGAGATATAGCCGTCGACGCCTTCGGCCTCATCCGCCTCAACATCACCAACAGAAGGGAACTACGCCGGTGTGTCATACTCAAAAGCGCCGTGCGTATGGAAAGAGGCAACGACCAAATATTCCTCAGGTGCCTCCGTACCACGGCAGCTGCTGACCTTACACTTGCTGGCAGGTGTCGCGGCCAACGTGCCGTTAGGCGCGCGCAAAATATAGCCGCAGTATTCACGGTTGCTGGCAAAGGACACCGTCTGCAAACGATTCAAAGTCGCTTTTGCAAACTCCACCTCCGACATACCAGCAGGGGCCTTAATCACCTCGATGTCACGTGGGGCTTCGGCCAGACAAGCCGACACCATAAAAGCTGCCGCAATATTCAAAACAAATTTCATACCCAATTCCCTTTGCAAATGCCGTTTAGGTCGCCAGCATCCGGAGGCCCATTGTTACATCAGACCGAACAGCAAGGCGCAGCCCCGGTTCATCCCCTGCACGCAAGGCGGCAATGATCAGGCGATGATACTGCGGCGGCTCTGTGCGACGCAGTCGTCCATAAAGCGCCCGCATAGTTGGCCCCATCTGCAACCAAACCGTTTCGGTCATGGCCAGCATCGCAGGGGCCTGCGCACGCAAATATAGCGTCCGGTGAAATTCTAGATTGGTACGGATGTAACTCACCGCATCGCGGTGGGCCACGGCCTCGGCCACTGTGCCGTTGATGGCCTGCAAACGTTCGATCAGTGCCATATGGGCACGGGGCAATGCACGGCTTGCCAACTCAACCTCGATCAAGGCCCGCAGTGCGGCCAGCTCTTCAATCCGCTCGTTCGTTAATTCTGGGGTGGTTATACGGCCTGACGATGACATCATCAAAGCACCCTCAGCCACCAATCGGCGCACCGCCTCGCGAGCGGGGGTCATCGAAACGCCAAATTCCTCGCCAAGCCCGCGCAAGGTCATCGACACACCTGGTAAGATCTCTCCAAACATAATACGCGACCGCAATGTACGATAAACCCGATCATGCACGGCCCCCGGTTGAGAGGGCAGCACGGCAACAGCAGGCTCAGAAGGTTTAATCGGTATTACCATATGCTTTTTGTGATCACATAACGATCAGGGGTCAATCACCAAATTTGAAACGATGCAACATGTTGCCCTCGTTTTTGAGCCAACGGCGCGCGGGCCTGTAATCGCCAAAGATGCGCTCAACCCCCGCCCAATAGGCTGGGGAGTGGTTCATCTCAGCCAAATGGGCAACCTCATGGGCGGCGACATAATCCAAGACCACATCAGGGGCCATAATCAGACGCCACGAATACATCAAAGTGCCATTACTAGAACACGATCCCCACCGCGAACGGGTGTCACGAATGCTGATGCGGTCATAGGACTTGCCCAAACGGGTTGCATATTCGTCAGAGGCACCAACAAGGCGGACGCGCGCCATCTGTTTGAAGTGGCCCTTAAGGCGCGCACCAATGCGTTCCACTGGACCTGGCACCATAATCATACCGTTTTCCATCACGACGCGGCGTCCCTGCCCTTGCACAACACGGTGGGTGACGCCCTGCACAGGAATTTCGCTCCCCAAGGCAACCGGCACATCGTCTTCGCGCCGTTCAAGATGGCTACGTATCCATGATTCTTTTTGGCGGGCAAAAGAAAATGCCTCGGACTCAGGCACCCCATTGGGCAAGGTCAACGTCACACGGCCGTCCAATTGCGAAATACGCAATGAAATACGGCGTGCGCGCCCCGATCGGCGCAATAAAATAGGCACATCGGGTGTGCCCTGAAGAACGTGATCCACCAATCGTTTGGTCCTTTATTGGCATTAGCCTTTGACAGTGCCGCAACCATATGGCACTTGCGCGGAATCGTCGACACGCACACACTGATTCAAAGGGGATTTTCATGCCCAAAGAAGAATGGGGCACGAAGCGCCTTTGCCCAACATCTGGCAAGCGCTTTTATGACCTAAACAAGAACCCAATCGTTAGCCCATACACGGGCGAAGTTGTTGAAATTGACAGCTCAAAAACACGTATGATCGCAGCAGACGCCGAAGATGCCGTCACAGCCAAGGCTAAAGAAGCCGAGACTGATGAGGATGTCATTCTGGAAGATGATGACGATATTGATGTGGATTTGGGTGATGACGTCCTCGAAGATGACGAGGAAGATACGGTTTCACTAGACGAAATCGCTGACGTCTC
>DLQI01000140.1:0-5879 GCA_002478745.1 Rhodobacteraceae bacterium UBA7436
CTACTGCAGATATTTTGACAGGTGCGCTGGTCGATGTTCTACCTGCGAACCCGGATGTTATCATCTTGGCGGATGTTGCGATCTTATCTGCAGAAGAAACCGAAAAACTACTGGCGTGGACCAAGGCGGGTGGACTGCTGTTGCGCTTTGCAGGGCCGCGCGTCGCAGCCAGCGATATCAGCCGTGCCATTGAGGACCCGTTGATGCCAGTGCGTTTGCGCAGTGGTGGACGTAGCGTAGGTGGCGCAATGAGTTGGGGCGAGCCGAAAGCAATCGCACCCTTCAGTGAAACCTCACCATTCTTTGGCTTGAAGGTTCCCAACTATGTGGTGGTGAATACCCAAGTGATGGCGCAACCCGATCCCACCTTGGCCGCACGCGTGATTGCCCAACTCAGCGACGGAACCCCTTTGGTCACGCGCAAACCGGTTGGACAAGGGCAAGTCGTCTTGTTCCACGTTACCGCCAATGCCGAATGGTCCAGCTTACCGTTTTCAGTTTTGTTCGTGGAAATGCTGGAACGGTTAGCTGTTTCCTCACCCGTCACAGCGCCGTCTATCGATGACCTTGAAGGCACCGTTTGGACGCCGCGCCAAGTGATGGATGGCTTTGGAGCATTGCGTGACGCGGGTACGATGCCAAGTGTAGACGGCCCCGATTTGGTGGCGGCCGACCCATCCGCGATTTTATTGCCGGGCATTTACACCTCTGGGGATCGGACACTGGCGCGCAATGTACTGGGTGACGGTGATATTTTGAATGCTATACAATGGCCTGATACCGTCACTGTCAGCTCTTACTCCATTGTATCGCCACGCCAGCTTGGTGGGCCGCTTCTGGCTTTGGCTTTGCTGCTTTTGCTGGTAGATGTGATCGCCTCGCTGGCTTTGTCGGGCAAGCTGTTGGGTCAAGTGTCGCGTAGTACCATGGCGTTGATCGTGCTGGGCTTGATGGGCCTAGACGAACCTCCCGCACATGCGCAAACCGTCGACATTGATGTGGCGTCAGAACTGGCATTGGCCCACATTGTGACGGGTAACACCGAGGTGGATGGTATCGCATATGCAGGTCTGCGCGGTCTGTCCGATACGCTGTTCTTTCGAACCTCAATTGAACCCCAAGCCCCCGTTAGTATCAATCTTGAAACAGACGAACTGGCACTGTTCCCGATTATCTATTGGCCGATTACCCTTGAACAACCGCGCCCGTCAGTTGAGGCATACGCAAAGCTGAACACTTACCTGCGTTCTGGCGGTTTGATCATTCTTGATACCCGCGATGCCAATGTCGCAGGTTTTGGCAGCGCCAGCCCGAATGGACGCAAGCTGCAAGACCTCGCGAAATCGATGGATATTCCCTCGTTAGAGCCAACACCCAGTGACCACGTTCTGACGCGTGCGTTCTATTTGCTTCAGGATTTCCCGGGTCGATATGTGGGCCGTGATGTCTGGGTTGAAGCCGCATCCATCGACGCGCAACAGGTGGATGGTATGCCGTTTCGCAACTTGAATGATGGCGTGACGCCTGTTGTGATTGGCGGCAACGATTGGGCCGGTGCATGGGCTACGGCCACTTCGGGCGCGCCACTGCTGCCTGTTGGACGTGGATATGGCGGTGAACGTCAGCGCGAATTGGCAAACCGCTTTGGCGTGAATTTGGTAATGTATGTTCTTACTGGAAACTACAAAAGCGATCAGGTCCATGTGCCTGCTTTGCTGGAGCGGTTGGGCCAATGACCAACTCCGTCATCTTTGATCCACTGCTTCCTTTGGCTGTGCTTATGGCCTTGGGCGGTGTTGTCATTTTGGGTGTTGTCTTGGCAGTATGGCGTGGGTTGCGTGGCTGGGCCTTGCGCGGATGCACAGGGCTGTTTGTTTTGCTCGCGTTGTTAGGTCCATCGCTTCAACAAGAGGATCGTAGCAAGCTGTCTGATATTGTGGTGATGATTGAGGATGTGTCTGCTTCACAATCCCTCAGTGACCGCGCGGTGCAATCGCGCGTTGCGGCGGACAAGATGGCGGCAGCGATTACGGCACGTGGTAACACCGAACTGCGTCGCATCACTGTTGCTGACGGGGAAGGGGACGAAGGTACCCTATTGATTGGTGCGATCAATGATGCACTGTCCCAAGAACCCCCTGGCCGTATCGCAGGTGTGATTGCCGTGACGGATGGGCAAATTCATGATGCAGATGTCCCAATCAATTTGCCCGCACCCTTTCACATGATTAGATCAGGCTACGCCACCGATTGGGACCGCCGTCTGACTGTGAAAAACGCACCGGCCTTTGCCATTATCGGTGAACCGATCACGCTGACCCTGCGCATTGATGATATGGGGGCCGCCCCACAATCGCAGGACACTGCCTTGCTTGATATCTCTATCGATGGCGGGCCAGCGCAACGGTTTAGTGTACCCATTGGACAGAACATGGATGTACCCCTGACCCTGCCCCACAGCGGGCGAAACGTGATCCAGTTCACCGTCCCAACAGCCACCACAGAGCTGACGGATCGCAACAATACATCACTGATCCAGATCAACGGCGTGCGGGACCGTCTGCGCGTCTTGTTGGTATCGGGCGAACCCCATGCAGGGGGACGCACTTGGCGCAATTTGTTAAAGTCGGACAGTTCAGTGGATCTGGTGCACTTCACCATTCTACGCCCGCCCGGAAAGCAAGACGGTGTACCGGTTGAGGAGTTAAGTCTGATCCCTTTCCCAACGCGCGAGTTGTTTATGGAAAAGATTAACGACTTTGATTTGATTATTTTTGACCGCTATAAACGGCGCGGCATCTTGCCTGTTATCTACCTTGAAAACATCGTGAACTATGTTGAACAGGGCGGTGCTGTGTTGGTTGCTGCTGGCCCTGATTTTGCAAGCGCTGATAGCATTTATCGCTCGCCCTTGGGGCGTATCATTCCCGCTGAACCCACGGCACGCGTTTTGGAAAATCCCTACCTGCCAGCTGTGACTGATCTAGGGAAACGCCACCCTGTGACGGCCGACCTGCAGTCAAATGACCCTTGGGGCAAATGGTTGCGTCAAATTGATGTGGTCGCCACCTCTGGGGACACTGTGATGGAGGGCGTGGATGGGCGGCCTTTGTTGGTTTTAGACCGTGTTGGAGAAGGGCGTGTGGCGCTGCTGGCTTCAGATCATGCGTGGTTGTGGAGCCGTGGCTATGATGGGGGCGGGCCACAGTTGGAATTGCTGCGCCGTTTGGGTCACTGGATGATGAAAGAACCGGATCTTGAGGAAGAAGCCCTGACGGCCAATGCAATCGGTCAAACTATGCGCATCGCGCGCCGTACCTTGGCCGAAGACATACCTGAGGTCACCATAACTGCACCGGATGGCACCGTCACAACACTGGGTTTGGATCGGGTTGAAGCCGGTAAATTCGAGGGCATGTTTGAGGGATCTGAGATTGGGCTGTATCGCCTTAGCAATGGTGATCAGGACACCGTTATTGGCCTTGGCCCTGCCGCCCCGCGCGAATTTGTGAACACGATTGCGACAAGTGACATCTTGGGCCCAATGATCAAGGCCACGGGTGGTGGTGTGCACGGGATTGAAGACGGCCTGCCATCCCTGCGCAACGTGCGTGAAGGACGCCCCGCAACCGGGCGTGGGTGGATCGGACTAACCCTACGAAATGCGTTCGAAGTGGGGGAGGTGCGCCTGACCCCGTTGATGCCAAGTTGGCTGGTTCTGTTGATCGCAACCATGTTTATCATCGGTGCATGGCTGCGCGAGGGGCAGCGCTAAGCGGGCTGATTGGCCTGCGTTAGAGCCTGCTCAATATCATAAATCAGATCATCTGCATCTTCGATCCCGATAGACAGACGCAGCAAACGTGGATGCACGGGAAAGCCGTCGCCTGAAACTGTTTTGCGATGCTCAACCAAACTCTCAACTCCACCCAACGACGTTGCTGGGTAAAACAGCTCGCAAAACCGCGTGGTGTCGATGGCTGTTTGCTCAGTCCCTTTGACGATGATCGACATCATGCCACCGAACTGACCGTTGGTCTGGCGTTTGGCCACTTCATGCCCAGGATCGGACGCAAGGCCAGGATACAGAACGGCCTCTAGCAACGGATGCCCCTCAAAATGGGTGGCAATCGCCATTGCGTTTCTACACGACCGTTCAACGCGTAAGAATAAGGTGCGCATGCCTCGGATCAACAACCACGCGTCAAAGGAATGCAGTGCGGTCCCATGCAGTTTGCGTACCATGCAGATGTCATCCCAATACTTGCCCGTCTCACGCACCGACAAAACACCAGCGGTAATGTCAGAGTGGCCGTTCAAGTATTTTGTGGCGGAATGAAACGAAATGTCAGCGCCAAAATCCAATGCCTTGGTCATAGAGGGTGGCGTACCAGTACAATCAGCGACCAACTTGGCCCCAGCCGCATGGGCGATGTCTGCGGCGGCCTTAATGTCTGTGACTTCCCAGTTTGGATTGTTGGGGGTTTCGACCCAGACAAGGGCGGTTGGTTGCGCAGCAACTGCGCTTTCCAATTCCGCCAGATTCCCTGCGGTATAGTAAGTGACTGTGACACGGCCATTAGCGGCGTAATTTTGAATTTGCGCCAAAACCCCGTGATACATGACCTTGGGTGCCACGATATGTGAACCCGTGGGCAAGTGTTCGATCACAGCGGTGCAGGCGGACATCCCGGATGCGAACAGAAGCGATTCCGCAGCCCCTTCCATTTCCGCAATCACGGCTTCTGCATGGGCTGTGGTTTGGCTGCCATCACGGCGATACCAATAAGGTTTACGCACTTCATAGTTTTCATCACGCGCATAGGTGGCCGCAGGCTGGATCGATGGTACAACAGCGCCGGTTTCGGCTTCGACAAAGTGCAGGGCTTGGGCCACGCGTGTTTGGATCGACAGTTTTCGGTTGCTGTTCTCAGTCATTGTATTGTGCCCTTTAGGTCGGTTTTGGGCATCTGACCACCAGCACGATCATTTGTACAGACGGTGTATGAATGACGGTGCGAAACACGTGATCTTGGTTAATCGGATGTTCACCGATGTGATGGATGTAAAGGAAGATATCTGCGCAGGGGGCCTGTTCGAAAAATGAGTATGGTCGATAAGTTAACAACGGAGCGGCGAAGTCGATTGGCCGCGGAATTGAAGTTGGAACAAAAGCAGGCAGAGCTGTTTTCTGCCAACCAAAAGCTGGGCAAACACGCCCGCAAGCTGTCGGATGAAATCGTTGAAACCCGCGCTGAGGTGGCAACAATCCGCGATGAAAACAAACGGGTGAAATCGGACCTAACGGTTGCGAACAAGAAGATCATGATCGCAGAACGGCGGTTGTGGGATTCCGTTGAAACGATCCAAGACGGGTTCGCGTTTTTCAACTCTGACAGCAATATGATCGCGGCGAATAAATCATACCTCACAATTTTTGATGGGCTGGAGGAGATAACAACTGGCGTCAATTACGTCAGGATTTTACAGGCAATGACGGACGAAGGGATTGTGAACACCGATGATCTTTGTGCCAAAGAATGGCGTGAGATGATGATCGACCGTTGGCAAAAACCTGCGCCTGAACCCATCGTCCTGCATCTTTGGAATGACCAATATATCAAGCTGATGGATCGGCGGGGCCAAGAGGGGGACATCGTTTCCCTTGGTCTTAATATCACGACCACGGTGGAATACGAAAAGCAGTTGGAAGCTGCGCGCGAAGTCGCAGAAAGCGCCAACAGGGCGAAGTCGTCATTCCTTGCTAATATGAGTCATGAAATCCGCACGCCAATGAGCGGTGTTGTTGGAATGTCTGACCTGTTGGCTGAAACCGGTTTGACAGATGAGCAGTGGCTATATGTCGAGACGATCAAAAA
>DLQI01000140.1:5976-11104 GCA_002478745.1 Rhodobacteraceae bacterium UBA7436
GATTTGGAGCGCAGCATTCACGAAATCATTATTTTGTTGCAACCCTTGGCCCGTGACAAAGGGCTTACTATCGCGCTGGATTATGATCTGTTTCTGCCCACACGTTTCATTGGTGATCCCGGGCGTATCCGCCAAGTGCTGACAAACCTGATGGGCAACGCGCTTAAGTTCACTAGCCAAGGGCATGTGTTAATCCGCGTGTTGGGTATTCCCGACCCCGAACACGGCAGCGCCAATGTGACCATCACGATTGAGGACACAGGAATAGGCATTCCGCCTGATATGGTTAAGCATGTTTTTGGTGAATTCAATCAGGTGGAAAACGAACGCAACCGACAGTTTGATGGCACTGGTCTGGGGCTTGCGATCTCAAAGCGGTTGGTTAATTTGATGCAGCGCGAAATTTGGGTGACCAGCGAAGAACACGCGGGGTCGTGTTTTGGTTTTCAAATTCCGTTGGATACGGTTGGGTCTGAAGAGGTTGTGCGTCCTGTCATTTCAGATGGATTGCGCCATGTGATGGTTGTGGATGATGTGGCGGCCAATCGCACCATTCTGGAACGGCAACTTGAACAGTTGGGGCTGCGGGTGACCAGTTGCGTCAACGGACGTGTTGCCTTGAATGCGATGAACAAAGTGGGTGATGTCGATCTGGTTCTGACGGATCATCACATGCCTGAAATGGATGGTCTGCAATTGGCGGCTGCGATGCGCGAACAAGGGATAGAAACGCCGATTATCCTGCTCAGTTCCAACCCAAGCTTCGCGGACAAAGATCCCGCACGTGCCTATCTCCATGGTTTAATGCAAAAACCGGTACCGCGCAAAGCGTTGTTTGCGAAGCTCAAGTCACTGGAGGATGTTCCGAACGATGCAATTCCCGAGGAAGCGGACCAATACGGCACACGTCAAATGCGGGTTCTGGTGGCGGAAGACAACAAAACCAACCAGTTGGTATTTAGCAAGATGGTGCAGGATTTAGATATAGATCTGGTTTTTGCAAATGACGGGCAGGCGGCAGTCGCAGCCTTTCAGGCTTTCAAACCCGATCTGATTTTCATGGATATTTCCATGCCGAACATGGATGGGAAAGAAGCTACCCGTGCCATCCGTGATCTGGAAAAAGAAACGCCAAACCCTGTTGGAATTGTCGCCTTAACCGCCCACGCCATGCCAGGTGACGATCAGGAAATATTAGAGGTCGGGTTGGATCACTACCTCACCAAACCGCTGCGCAAATTGGCAATCCATTCCAAGCTGTCAGAGTATCGGCCAAAGGACGCCAAATCCCTTGGGCCGCTGACCTTGGAATAGTTATTGAGCTTCTGGGTAAGGGCGCACGAACACCGGTTTATCTACTGTGGATAGATCAGGCTGATAGGCATAGCCGCCGGCGTCAAATTCAAGGATTGATTTTGGATCGGTCAAACGGTTCTGCACCATATACCGCGCCATCGCACCACGCGCTTTTTTGGCATAAAAGCTGACGATCTTTGGACCTTGGCCTTTGTCTTCCATGAAAGCTGGCGTGATGACGCGCAGCTTTAGGGATTTTAGATCCACTGCGCCAAAATACTCTTGGCTGGCGCAGTTGACCAACACGTCACTGCCCACCGCCGCCGCTTGGGCGTCCAGCGAGTTGGATAAGGTGTCCTGCCAGTAATCGTACAGGTTTTTGCCGTTCTTTGTCTTCAATCGGCTGCCCATTTCCAAACGATACGCTTGGATCAAATCAAGCGGCCGCAACACTCCATAAAGGCCGGACAGAATGCGCAAGTGATCTTGGGCCCATGACATTTCATCGGCGTCCAAAGTTGCGGCCTCTAGCCCTTGATAGGTATCCCCGGCAAAAGCGAGCGCCGCTGGACGGGTCACATCCGCTTCGGGTACATCTTGAAATGCCTTAAATCGATCAAGGTTCAGGGTGGCCAGTGTATCACTGAGGTGCATTAGTTTTTTCAGATCACCGTGGGACAAATCGCGGGCGGTTTTCGCCAGCTTGACTGCATCGCCCTGAAAATCAGGGGCCGTTGTCGCCACATCCCGCTCTGCCCAATCCAGCTTTTTCGCTGGTGAAATCACAACTAACATTTGGTTTCCCCTTCAATCTTTGAACTTGATCTAGCCCGCATCTAGCAGCACGTCCAGAAATGCGGCAGTAAATCGTTCTGCACGCCGTTCCCCCAGCAATCGGTTCATCGCATCCGCATCGCCAGACCGCATTTGAGCGACCTTGGCCAGCATCGAAGCAGAGCAGGTCAGCGGCTTATCGATGCCGCCTTTGCCACGGGTCAATTCGGCCTGAACCTCAAGCAATCGGTCATAGATCGACCCCGCATCATGCCCTGCGAGTTTGCGCCGTGTTGGGTGCATTTGGGCGGCTTCCCCGTTGATGACCTCGAGAAACGCATCGCCGTAGCTGTCTAGCTTTTTGGCACCAATACCACTGATCCCTGCCATTGCATCTAGATTGGCGGGGCGTTTCTCTGCCATCTCAATCAGCGTTTTGTCGTTGAAAATAATATAGGCAGGCACTTTTGCGGCCTCTGCCAAACCACGGCGCTTGGCCTTAAGCGCGCTTAGCAATGGCGCGTCTTCGTCGGATACCATCGCTTTGACCGCAGGGCGGCGTGTGGCTGATTTGATCGTGTCACGGCGCAGCGAAATCTTGGCCTCGTCCCGCAGAATAGGCAGCGCGGTATCGGTCATGCGCAATGCCCCGTGACGGGTGGGATCAGGGCGGATTAAATCGTGCCCCATCATCTGGCGGAACACGGCCTGCCACTGTGGTTTGCTGTATTCACGCCCAACGCCGTAGGTCGGTAAACTGTCGTGACCGCGTTCGCGGATTTTCTCGGTTTGTGCGCCCAACAAAATATCGATCAGATGACCAGAGCCAAACCACTCTTTGGTGCGCAATATGGCGGACAATGCCTTGCGCACGGCAACCGTACCATCAAACACATCCACAGGAGAATCGCACAGATCACACTTGCCACAGGTCACTTCGGTTTCATCAAAATAAGCCAGCAGGTTCTTGCGGCGACATTCCAAGGCCTCTGCCAATCCAAGCAAGGCATTCAAACGGGCATGATCCGCCGCGCGCCGTTCGGGTGGGGCAATTCCTTCATCAATCTGATTGCGGCGCAAACGAATGTCTTCGGGGCCAAAAAGGGTAAGGGTTTCGGCAGGGGCACCATCACGTCCTGCACGGCCAATTTCCTGATAATAGGCCTCAATCGATTTGGGCAAATCAGCGTGCGCGACCCAGCGGATGTCCGGTTTGTCGATCCCCATCCCAAAAGCTACGGTAGCAACCACAATCAACCCGTCTTCTTGTTGAAAACGGCGCTCTGCGTTGCGTCTGTCTTCGGCGTCCATGCCGCCGTGGTAATGCAGGGCCAAATGCCCCGCTTCGCGCAATCCGCCTGCCAAACCTTCGGTCTTGGCGCGTGTCCCACAATAGACAATCCCAGATTGCCCTTTGCGTGCAGCGGCGAAATCCAAAATTTGACGACGCGGGCCATCTTTGGCGGCAAAGGCAAGGTGGATGTTGGGGCGATCAAACCCGTGCAAAAATTTGCTGGGGGCTTGGCCATCAAATAGCTTTTCGATGATCTCGATTTGGGTTTCAGCGTCCGCTGTGGCCGTAAAGGCGGCCAATGGCACGTTGAGGGCGCGGCGCAATTCACCGATGCGCAGATAATCAGGGCGGAAATCATGGCCCCATTGGCTGACGCAATGCGCCTCATCCACCGCGATCATATTCACGCCAACACGGCGCAACATGCCCATAACGCCACCAGCGGCCAAACGCTCAGGGGCCATATAAAGCAGCTTTAGGTCACCACGTTCCAACCCTTCCCAAACCGCATCGGTTTCTTCGGGGGTGTTGCCAGATGTCAAAGCACCGGCATTTACTCCGGCCTCTTGCAGAGCGCGCACTTGGTCGCGCATCAAAGCGATCAAAGGGGAGATCACGACAGTCACGCCGTCACGCAGCAATGCGGGCAATTGGAAGCAAAGGGATTTACCGCCACCTGTTGGCATAATCGCCAACACGTTTTCACCCGCAGTTATGGCTTCAACAATATCTTGTTGGCCGGGGCGGAAGGCATCAAAGCCAAAAACATCGCTTAGCAACGTGGCAGCGCCGGTCATGCGGGAAACCCTGTGAATTTTAAGTTATCTGCTCTTACAGGTGACAATTTCACACTAAGATTCAGGGAACAAGAGCCTTAGGCAAATCCAAAGATAACCGGTAAAATATATGTGCGCAGTGAAATCACGATGATCAGTGCCACAAGGGGTGCCAAATCCATCGGACGTGTATCAGGCAAAATTCGGCGGATGGGTTCGTACATAGGCTCTAACAAGCGGTTTAGGCCCTGCCAGATATGCATCACCATCGGTTGGTGAAGATTTAAAACCTGAAAGTTGATCAACCAGCTCATGATAATATGCGCTATCATCACAAAGTAAACGATCCCTAGGATCAATTGCAGTGGTCCGTAAATTGCCAACATCTTGTACATCCTTATAGCGTTGCCAATTACCTAAGGTCGCAAGGTCCAAAGGGCAAGCCTGTGGCGATCTACTTGGTTGACCCTTTGCAAACAAATCCGCCATAGCAGCCCCAAAGGAGACTGCACATGTTCCCATTCATTCGTATGATCAAAGATATCGTTTTAGCCCGCAATCTACCGCCTCTGACTGACTTTTCCGAAATCCATGAATCCACTCACATCTGTTGGCCGTGGGATATCGATTTCTTTGGTGAGATGAACAACGGGCGTGTGTTGACGATCTATGACCTTGGTCGTTTTGCATCGGCCCAACGCGGTGGTTTGATCAAAGCGCTGTATGTCAATAAATGGGGGTTGGCGATGGCAGGGGCCATGGTGCGTTATCGCCGTCGTTTGACCGCGTTTGAACGTTTCACCATGCGTAGCCGTGCAGTGTGTTGGGATGAACGGTTTATTTACATCGAGCAGTCGATGTGGAAACTAAACGGTGAGTGCGCCAACCACATAGTTTACCGCGCTGCGGTGACCGAAAGACGCCGCGCCATTTCGCCCGTTCGCGTGGCTGAGGCGCTGGGCCACAACCCTATCAGCCCACCCATGCC
>DLQI01000140.1:11115-15672 GCA_002478745.1 Rhodobacteraceae bacterium UBA7436
GGATCTGGGGCATGGCGGACGTATCACTGAAAAAGCGGATCTGGGGTTGGTACTTTTTTGATTGGGCCAGTCAACCGTATCACACTGTCCTAAACACCTTTATTTTTGGCCCGTTTTTTGCGTCGATCGCCGCCGTCTATTTCCTAAATCTTGGTTTGAACGAAGAGCTGGCAGATGCCAAAGCCCAAGCCCTTTGGGCGTGGAGCACAGCGCTGTTTGGGATCATAATCGCCCTAACCGCCCCCGTTTTTGGCGCGATGGCTGACAGCACAGGGCGCCGCATGCCGTGGATTGTGGGCTTTAGTATCATGTATGTCGTTGGGTCTGGCCTCTTGTGGTTCACCGATCCTGCGGCCAGCAATCTGTACTGGATGCTTGCATCCTTCGGGATGGGGTTCATCGGTGCAGAATACGCACTGATCTTTGTGAATGCACAATTGCCTGCGCTGGGCACCAAAGAAGAAATCGGTAAGATTTCAGGCTCTGGATTTGCCTTTGGGTATCTGGGTGGTGTGGTTTCACTGATCCTTGTTTTGGCGTTGATCGTGGAACAAGGGAACGGCCTGACGATCATTGGGTTGGAGCCAGTCTTTGGTCTTGATCCGGAACAACGCGAAGGCACCCGCGCGACAGGCATTGTGACCGCACTTTGGTTTGCAGTCTTCATGATCCCCTATTTTATGTGGGTGCGTGAAAAACCATCCACTGCCAAACGCGCTAGCGTGCCCCAAGCGTTGAACAGTGTTATGACCTCCATCAAAGGGTTGCGGAATAAGCCAAGCCTGGCGACCTACCTTGTGTCCTCAATGCTGTACCGCGATGGACTAAACGGGCTTTATACTTTTGGCGGTGTTTACGCAGCCTTGGTCCTGAATTGGGAAGTCAGCCAAATTGGTGCCTTTGGCGTTATTGCGGCGTTAGGGGCGGCATTGTTTAGCTACTTAGGCGGATTTGCTGATCGTAGGTTTGGGCCGAAGCCCATTATTATATTTTCGATTCTCGCGTTGATCGTTGTCAGCTTTGTCATCATTAACCTGTCCCCAACGACATTCTTTGGCGTCTCATTGGCCGAAGGAACGGGGCTTCCAGACACTGTATTTATGGTCTGTGGTGTGTTCATCGGTGGCATGGGTGGGGTTTTGCAATCCACGAGTCGTTCGCTCATGGTGCGCCATTGCGATCCAAACGCATCTACAGAATGTTTTGGGCTTTATGGCCTGTCAGGGCGGGCAACCGCATTTTTAGCACCCTTGTTGATTGGGGTCGTGACCCATGTCAGCGAAAGTGCACGCATTGGTATTTCACCGGTTATTGGTTTGTTCCTTTTCGGCCTCATTCTTCTAATTTGGGTGAAAGGAGACGGAGAAGGTAACAAGTGAAAAGATTACGGAATGTTTCGATCATCGGGGTAACACTTATGTTGATCGCGTGCTCGGGATCATCTGATACCAATATTGATGGTACAAAAATTTTTGCACCCAAGGCTTCAGAAATCAGGGGGTTGGCGAAGTCCGCTTTTGGGGGTGTGGGAACCGCATCGGCCCAAAAGTCAGCGGTGCATGGTGGCTATGCAAAAGGGTGTCTTGCTGGCGGCGTAGAGCTGCCTGAAACAGGTGCCACATGGCAAGCCATGCGCCTATCGCGCAATCGCAACTGGGCGCACCCTGAAATGGTGGACATGGTTAAGAAGCTGTCGCGCGTTGCGGCCCGCCAACCGGGCTGGAACGGTCTGTATGTGGGTGATATGAGCCAACCACGTGGCGGCCCAATGCTGACGGGGCACCGCAGCCATCAAAGCGGTTTAGACGCAGACATTTGGATGCTGCCTGCCAAGAATCTGAACCTTACAGTCACAGAGCGCGAGAACATTTCATCGATTTCTACGCGCCGTGCAAAAGGGGCCTTCACCAACGGCAGTTGGACTCGCGCCCACCACGAAATCATCAAGGCCGCAGCCAAAGACAAACGCACCGAACGGATTTTTGTGTTCCCGGGTGCCAAAGTGAAAATGTGCGCGGATGAAAAAGGTAACAAAGCGTGGCTGCGCAAAGTGCGCCCGTGGTTTGGCCATCATTATCATTTCCACATCCGCCTTGCCTGTCCGAAGGGCGCACGCGGATGCAAAAGTCAGAACCCGCCACCGGCAGGAATTGGTTGTGCGGATGCACAAAAGTGGGTGGATGATATCCTGAACCCTCCAGCGCCAAAACCGCGTGATCCGAATGCACCAAAACCGAAACCCCGTCGCGAATACAAAGTCGCAGATTTACCTCAGCAGTGTACAAACGTCTTACGCTCGCGCTGATTTGCGTAATCGGATTGTGCGCAGGGACAGCTCAAGCTGAACCGCAGCTGGTCTTTTCAGGGAGCGTCTCGGTGAGCGGTTCTGGTGGTTTGTCTGCGCTTGATTTAGAGGCCGATGGTCAATCTGGAATTGCACTCTCGGATCGGGGTGACCTGTTCGCAATTCGACTGGAACGCATGGATGGCGTGTTGGTCGACAGTGCCTTGGAACCCTGGACCTCACGTTCTTCAATCGATGGTGATATTGAGGGTGTCGCTTACAACGGCGATGGCCCGCACTTCTTTTCGCTTGAGGCACCAGCTGGCGTTATCAAAATAGAGGAGGATGGCCAAATTACCAAACTGCCCGCTCACGCAGACTTTGTGGATATGATTTTCAACCGAGAACTAGAAGCACTGGCGATCGACAAAAGCGGCACGATTTGCACCTTACCTGAAAAACCCAGCCTTTGGCCCAACCAAATTCCACTTTACGTTTTCGAAAATGGCGTGTGGCAGATAGCTGCTCACATCCCTATGCGCGGCTTTTTCATGCCCGTTGGCGCAGATTTCGGAACTGACAATTTGCTCTATCTCCTTGAACGCTCCGTCAGCCCACTTGGTTTCCGCACCCGTGTCAGGCGCTTTGATCTGTCCCAGATTCATTTGATCGAGGAGATCCTCCTCACAACGGGCCAATTATCCCATGACAATCGTGAAGGCATCAGCGTTTGGACGGACCAAAAAGGCGCAACGCGGGTCACTATGATCTCCGATGATAACTTCTTGCCAATCCTGAGCCGTGAGGTTGTCGAATACATTTTACACGAATGGCTTGCGCGACGGCCTGACACTGTTTAGGCAGCGCTCGTCTGCATGGTGCAGGCCGAGTTCTCCGCTACCTTGTAAAACGGATCAAAATTTATGAAAAATCTATCACTCACACGTGGGCACCTTCCAGGTATTCTCGCAATGGCCGCCATCGTTGTGGCCTCCAACATCCTTGTGCAATTCCTAATCCTTGATGGGCTGCTCACATGGGGTGCGTTCACCTATCCGCTCGCCTTCCTTGTCACTGACGTGATGAACCGCGTCTATGGCGTTTCTGCCGCGCGCCGCGTTGTTTTCGCAGGCTTCATCATGGGCATCATTTGCTCGCTCATCGGCAGCCAAATCATGTTGGAATACGGTCCTGCCGTTCCACTACGCGTGGCGATTGGATCAGGCACCGCGTTCTTGATCGCACAGCTGACAGACGTTGGCATCTTCAACCGCTTTCGCAGTGGCACATGGTGGCGCGCGCCGCTGATCTCTACGCTTGTGGGATCCGCACTTGATACTGCGTTGTTCTTTACGATCGCATTCTCAGCGACTGTTGCGATCTTTGGCGCGGATGCTGATGCTGCGATCTCTTGGGCGTGGGAAGCTGTGCCATTCATGAACGTTGGTGCGATGGCTCCACTTTGGGTTACATTGGCCTTCGCTGACTGGTTGGTCAAACTGACCTTGGCCTTGATCGCTTTGGTTCCGTTTCGGGTGATCACAGCACGGTTGAGCGACGCATAACAAAAACGACGCAACCGCTGAAGTTTAGAAATGCACGGGGTCTATGCCTCGTGCATTTTTGTTTGGATATTAAAGAAAAGTTAATCGTCTGTTTCAAAGGTTAATGGCGGGCAATCATGAACGCATAGTTAATCACTGTGGTCGCTTCGAACTGTACAGAACTTGGTGCAAACTGTGCAGCTCTTTGAAATCCGCAATATTTGGGGCGTTCTGGCGGTCGTAAACTGTACAGATTACAGCCCGTTCCGCACATTGCGCCTCACATGGATAACCGTGCGGTCGATTAACCCCACAGATTGTGTCACAAATTTTTTATAAAAAACCTCTTTGTGATTTTCAAAACCTGTGCAAAGATTCAAGTGAATTCAACAAATGTAAAGGAGGTGATCTAGTGTCTAGAAAGATATTGGAGAGTGGTTTTGGAACAGCTTTGGAGGTCGCCCGTTAAGGCAACCCTTGACGGTAAGAACCGCCAAAGTGGATCGATCCGATCTAACCAGGATCCCTCCTAAAATTTCGAAAGGGTCGCCCCATTTAGGGCGGCCCTTTTTTGTGGGTGCATTGCGTTGTATAGGGGCACTATGGTCCGCATCAATGATGACATAACCCTGCTCGATTGGGAGCTATCAGAAAGCTTTATGCGCGCGTCTGGCCCAGGTGGTCAGAACGTCAATAAAGTCTCTAGTGCAGTGGAATTGCGCTTTGAAG
>DLQI01000140.1:15686-16630 GCA_002478745.1 Rhodobacteraceae bacterium UBA7436
AGAGCGCAGCCCGTCCCTTACCGTCCCTGTAAAAATCCGCCTTAAACGGTTGGCCGGACGGCGTTGGACACTGGACGGTGCATTGATCCTGCAATGTGACGAAACCCGCAGTCAGGCGCGTAATCGCGAGCTAGTACGCCAGCGCCTCGCGGACCTTATTCGTAAGGCACTGGTTGCTCCAAAGCGGCGCATCGCAACCCGTCCCACACTGGGATCAAAGAACCGCAGGATCAAAGCCAAGAAGGTTAGAGGCGAGGTCAAGAACATGCGTGGTAAGGTGGATCCTGACAGTTAAGACTGTCGTTTTCAGGCATACCTTTTTGATCAATCCAGCTAGGGTGGAGTGAACCAAGGTTTGGACCCTCATGCGCCCCACAGATAGAACAGGTCTCGCCATCATTCTAAGCCTCGTGGCTTTGACACTTTTTGATGCGATGGGGCTGATCATCAAACACCTGTCTGATAGTTATTCCGCCGCGGAATTATCTGCGTGGCGTAACCTGTTTGGGTTGATCCCATCCATCATCGCGCTGTGGTCTTCAAAGGCGTGGCGCGACGGCGGAAAGCGATTGAAAATCCGCCAATGGAAGCTTGGCTTATTGCGCGGTGCAGTCGTCACCTTTGCCCAGTTATGTTTCTATATGTCATTGGGCTTAATGGCTTTTGCAACAGCGTCCACCATCACTTATGCAAGCGCATTGTTCACAACTGCACTGGCAATTCCGTTGCTTGGCGAACGTGTTGGGTGGATCCGATGGTGTGCTGTATTGATCGGCTTTGCTGGTGTCATCATGGTTGTTCAACCGGGCACAGATAGCTTTTCGATCTATGCACTTTTGCCGCTCGCAGCCTCTGCTTTCTATGCGTTGGTTAGCGTCACTGCGCGGCTGTTTGATGATGATGTTCCTAGCCCATTGGTAAACCTTTATTCATCGTTCACCGCT
>DLQI01000004.1:0-153 GCA_002478745.1 Rhodobacteraceae bacterium UBA7436
CAACGGAACCGAGTTCACCAGCATGGCGATCCTTAAATGGGTTCAGGAGACTGACGTTGATTGGCACTATATCGCACCGGGAAAACCCCAACAGAACGGCTTCATTGAAAGCTTTAACGGCAAGCTGCGAGATGAATGCCTCAATGAAACGCT
>DLQI01000004.1:341-21151 GCA_002478745.1 Rhodobacteraceae bacterium UBA7436
AGGAGACTTGGGGCTCAGGTCACACCGTCGGTCCATGCGCCAATGGGCGCGTGCCGCCCGTATAGCAGGCAGCACAAAGTTAAGCAGGTTACGTCAAATCCGCACAACCGCCCGTTTGCTGCGGTCCCACTTGGATCGCCTCATTTACAAGGCGGATGAACGTCTGGCTTTGCCGATTGTTGGCTCCAACAGCTTCCCACGCCCACACAATGCCGACTGGGCATGGCGCCCCGAATTATGGCGCGGTCCTTTGCAAAACCCGGGCATGTCTTCAGTCCAAACGAAATCAATGTTGGGCAGTGAAGCGACACTGTTTCACGACTGCCAGCTTTCGGAACTGACCTTGCGCCAGTTGCGAAACCAACGTGAAGAAGACCTAGCCCCCTACGGTGTGCGCATGGATGTTTTCAAGTTTGATGGCTCATTCTTGTCTTTGGTTATCGACCTGCCATCTGGTGCCACCAATGGCCTCACTCGAAACCACCTCTTGCGGATGAGCTCTATCATCGAGATGGAAAAGCCTCTTGAGATCTTTGCCCGTCTAAACATCAAACACGGTCCAAACACCGAACAGATTGTGCGCGAACTGCCGTTGCACGAGGCCGACATCGTGGTTGAATTTGATCTTGCCTACTCGAACCTAAATGAAAAACGGGTTGAAAAGGCATGGATTGATTTGATTTTTGAAGGTCCAGAAATGAACCAAGTTGTTTTGCGTGAACTAACCTTCACGCGTCGCCCACGCGCAGCGATGTAGGAAAAAATATGAGCACTCTGACACTCGCACCTATGAAACTACGCCGCGGCGTTTGGGAAGCTATCATTTCCAACAGCCAACCGAGCGAACCACAAATCACCGTTACCCACCTTAACCAAGAGGTTCCGGGCTTCGAACTGACCGAGAAACCCGATGATAACCTGTGGCTCTTGCAGGTACCTATCCCTCAAGATGCAATCGCAGACGGGGTCCAAACCTTCGTCATTGGCGATAAAGCCGACGGCACGCGTATTGGTCATTTTACCCTAATCGCAGGCGAAGCCTTGGGCGATGATATGCGCGTCGAAGTCGAATTACTGCGTGCTGAACTAGACATGTTAAAGCGCGCCTTCCGCCGTCATTGCGTTGAAACGATCTAAGCGCAGCAAGACAGACAACAAAAACTCGTCAAATTCTGGCCATTTTTGCCCGCTAAAACCACCAAAGCGACTGCCGAAAACTATTAATCGGGGTACGCGAAGTGATTTGGTGGAGAGCAGATATGGACCTTATGAGTGCACTTAAGAAATGGTTGGCCCAGCCAACTTAGCAATCTGAAATCATTACTTCAGCCGCGCTGTGCCTTTTCCTCTATATAATCTTCAAAAAGAAAAACGAACTAAGCTGGCATGCACTTGAAAACACCGCCACGACGCTAATCTTGGCTGGCTTCAATATGGCTATCGTTATTTTCTTCCTAAATGATGCAAACGCCTACATCCAATCTGCATATACCGCGTTACACATTCCAACCCTCGATCCGGCAATTTGGGACAATGTACCTGTTTGGATTTTTTGTATTATTGGTGTCGCGGCAAAGGATTTTGTCGATTACTGGAACCACCGCCTGATGCACACAAAATGGGGCTGGCCAACACATGCGGCGCACCATTCTGACACACATGTAAATGCCTTTACAGCCAATCGAATTCACTTCCTCGAAGCAATGATTATGACAACCAGCTATGTCTTGTTGCTGGCTTGGATACAAATCCCAGAGGCGCTGCCATTCGTTATTATCTTTTACATTTTTCACAATAAATACGTTCATATGGACTTGGATTTTGAGCATGGCCCACTGAAATATATCATCGCATCACCAGTCTATCACCGCTGGCATCACGCTGATGTTCCAGCTGCCTATGGCAAAAACTTGGCCAATGTGATGCCAATCTACGACGTGATGTTCGGCACGTTCTACAACCCTGGAAAATGCAATGCTCCGATGGGTGCGCTTGAAACCGGCGTTGAGGACAAAAACGCAATTGCAATCATGACCTACCCCTTCCGAGAATGGGCTAAAATGATCAAAGCCAGCCATAAAAGAGCACGCAACAAACGGGCCCGCGTTTCCACAATGGTGACGCCCGCAGAATAACCAGCGCCAATTGACTTCAAAGAACACTAAAGCCGCCCCCAGCTATTGGGTTAATTGTAACTCTTTGTGCGTCGTTTGACGGCCATGCGACATCGTCGGGCCGTTTCTTGTCATCAGCTTCGCTGAATCCATCACAAATAAAAACAGCCGCATATCTCTATGCGGCTGTTTTCGAAATAGCTCCTGAGACCAATTATTCCTTAGGTCCCAATGCGCTTAGACCTTTCAGAATATCGATGGCATAGGCCAACTGATAATCGTCCTCGCGCAGTTCAGCAGAGGCTTCGGCCTTTTCACGATCCGCTTCAATCTGGCGGATCTCATCCTCTGACAAACTGTCATTGTTCAAGCTACCGCGCAGATCAGCCTCGGTGCGGCCACCGCGGTTAGTCACTTCATCTTCTTCGCTCTCAGGCTTACGACGCGGTTGTTCCACGATGATATCAGGTGAAACGCCCAGCGCTTGGATCGAGCGACCTGACGGCGTGTAATAACGTGCTGTTGTCAGGCGCATTGCACCTTCACCACGCAGCGGCATGATGGTCTGAACAGACCCTTTACCAAAGCTTTTGGTCCCAATGACAATCGCACGGCGGTGGTCTTGCAACGCACCAGCCACAATTTCAGATGCCGACGCTGAACCGCCGTTGATCAGAACCACAATCGGTTTGCCCTCAGCCAGATCACCCGGCACCGCGTTAAAGCGATCGCCTTCTTCTGGGTTGCGACCACGTGTCGAAACGATTTCGCCCTCTTCCAAGAATGCATCAGACACACGGATCGCTTGGGTCAACAAACCACCCGGGTTGTTGCGAAGATCGATTACAAAGCCATTCACGTTATCCATCCCACCAAGGGCAGCAACTTCTTCTGCCAACTTTTCAGTCAGATTAGGCGTGGTCTTGTCGTTAAAGGTTGTGACGCGCAAAACGACTGTATCGCCTTCGGTTTTGGCGCGCACGGCTTGTAGTTCAATTGTGTCGCGGATGATGGAAACATCAAACGGTTCACCTTCGCCTTCACGAACAACCGTGATGATGATTTCAGCGCCAACAGGGCCGCGCATTTTTCCAACCGCATCGTCAAGGGTAAGGCCCAGAACGGATTCACCATCAACGTGTGTGATAAAGTCACCCGCCAAAATTCCCGCTTCATCCGCAGGCGTGTCATCCATCGGAGAGACAACTTTTACAAAGCCCTCTTCCTGCGTCACTTCAATGCCCAAGCCGCCAAATTCACCGCGCGTTTGAACACGCATCGCAGATGCATCGTCTGGTGAAAGGTAGCTGGAGTGCGGATCAAGGGATGTCAACATACCGTCAATGGCCGCTTCGATTAGATCACTGGTGTCCACATCTTCGACGTACTGGGACCGGATCCGTTCAAAGATATCCCCGAACAAATCAAGCTGCTCATATACGTTGTCTTGTTTGTCAGTTTCTTGGGCAAGAAGTGGACCAGCGATCTGCGTCGTCGCGATAATCCCTGCCAATGTGCCGCCCAATGCGGCCATAACGAACTTTTTCACGTCTTATCCATCCTTGTCGGTGCGGAACCACGATACGGGGTCCTGTGGAACATTTTGTTGTCTTACTTCTATATAGAGCGTTTCTGAACGTCCATTGCCAGCCCCATCACCAACAGTTGAGAGTCCCGTGTCGGTATTATCCGCGCTGGTGGTAATTTTCAAACCACCCATAAGGCCCAACGGCGTTCCTTCGGTGATAACCTGACCCATTTCACCATACGTAATATTCAAACCTGCAAAGACAAACAGGATATCAGTTTGCGGCTCTAGAATCATGACATTGCCATAGTCCAAAAGCGGACCCACATAACGGATCGTTGCAGCTGTGGGCGCATGAACCAAAGCGCCCGGGCGCGTGGCCAAGATAATGCCCGGACGGGCAATACCAGCGGCATCCGACTCGTTCATGCCGCGCAACAATAGCCCTTTGACGGGCAATTGCAGGCTACCGATACGGTCACCAAGGGTTGGCAGATCGATCTCCGTCTCGCTCTCAGTCACCTGCGAAAGGCCACTGGCAAAACCCTCTAACGTTTCAGAAGACGATATTAAAATGGCCGTGCGCACAGGGTCTTCAGTAAATCGGCGGGGCAGGTCAGTACGCTCGGCAATTGCGGTGCTTAACGCCACGCGCGCACTTTGAGCCTCTGACAGCCCCAGTTGCAATTGATCCGCGGCCTCTTGCTGCAAAAGGCGCAGCATTTGAACTTCTTCAACTTCTTGACGCAACTGCGCGGCGCGCGCATTCAGAACTGGGGTCATTTCAGACAACAACATCCCAGCACGTGCCGTACCTGTTGGCCCCTGTGGATGTAAAAAGATCGTAGGTGACGGCCCAGCGCCCAATGATTGCAAAACACCGATAAAGGCAGCCGTTTCACTATCACGTGCCTCAAGCTTACGACTTAACTGCTCTTCACGCACCGCTGCGCGACGAAGGCCATCACGTGTCGCAGTCAAACCCGATTCAAAGGCGAGGATCGTTTCCGTCAACGCCTTTACACGGTCTCTGGCACCGTCTGACTGATCCAACTTGATCGAAGCCGCAACCAAATCGCGCAACGCTTCACGCGCATCAGCCCCCGCGTCTTGGGCAAATCCAATATGCGGAATCAAAAGCGAAACAATGAGTATTAATTTTTTCATTCGATCAGGTTTTTACCTGTCATTTCAGGCGGTGTCTCAATGCCCATGAGATATAAAAGTGTCGGTGCCAAATCTGCCAAACGACCGCCACTAAGCTTCGCACCCTCAGGCCCACCAACCAATGCGACAGGTACAGGGTTTACGGTATGCGCAGTGTGGGGGCCGCCTGTTTCAGGATCAATCATCGTTTCACAATTGCCGTGATCCGCCGTAACAATCATCGTACCGCCTACTTGCTCAAGCGCTTCAATGACCTTGGCTAAACCAGCATCTACCGCTTCACACGCTGCAATCCCTGCATCGATATCGCCCGTATGCCCAACCATATCAGGGTTCGCATAGTTGGTTACGATCAAATCATAACCCTTATGAATCGCTGCAACGAATTGCTCGGTCACCTCGGGGCAGGACATCTCTGGCTGCAGGTCATATGTCGCCACTTGCGGCGACATTGGCATAAAACGATCTTCGTTGTCTGCAGGTGTCTCAACACCGCCGTTTAGAAAAAACGTGACATGTGGATACTTCTCTGTTTCCGCCAAACGAAACTGTGTTTTACCTTTGGACGCTACCCATGCGCCCAATGTGTTCACAATGTCTGCTTTTGGATAAACAGTGTCTACATAGGCATTATGCGACTCTGAATAGGGTGCCATACCCAACAGGCCAGCCCACTTTGGACGAGACCCAGTGTCAAAGGCATCAAAGTCAGATTGACCAATCGCAGCCATAATTTCACGGGCCCGGTCTGCGCGGAAGTTCAAACAAAACAACCCGTCGCCGTCTTTGGCCCCCGCATAATTACCTAGAACAGTGGCAGGAATAAATTCATCCGTTTCGCCGCGTGCATAGCTCTCAGAAATCGCGGCCTTAGCATCCGCTGCTTTTGGACCTTTACCGTGAACGATAGCATCAAAGCCTGTCTGCACACGTTCCCAACGATTGTCGCGATCCATCGCAAAATAGCGGCCCGTCAGCGTCGCGATCTCCACACCCGCTGGCAACCCAGCGAATAGCGTATTCAAATAACCATCAACAGATTGCGGTGCTACATCGCGCCCATCGCCAAGCGCGTGGATCACAACCGGCAACCCCGCATCACGACAGGCTTTGGCCGCAGCGATCATATGTACAACATGGCCATGAACACCACCGTCAGACAGCAAACCCATCAAATGCGCCGTGCCGCCCGTCGCTTTAACATCCGCAATAAACTTACCCAGTACCGCGTTGGTAAAAAAACTACCGTCCTCGATCGCCAAATCGATCTGACCCAGATCCATCGCAACAACACGGCCCGCACCAATATTAGTATGACCCACTTCAGAATTACCCATCTGCCCTTTTGGCAACCCAACATCCGGACCATAAGTGATCAACGTATCGTTGGGGTAGGTCGCCATAATACGATCCATTGTCGGCGTGTTCGCCAAAGCAGGTGCGTTGCCAACCGTATCGGCGCGCAAACCCCATCCATCAAGAATACAAAGAACGACGGGTTTGGTAGGTTGCATAGCGAATTAGCCTCATAAGTGTTTTGCGGTCTTTTACTCTGTCTCGACCGCAGGGTGAAGCGGTTAGAATTCACTGGCTTAATGTTGCTTAAACCCTGCGCAAATGTCGGCAATTTACTGGCAAGACCTATCCCTACAGTTGAACACGTAATCCGCTTGCAAAAAAGGCACCAAATGCTTCATAATCAACGCACCAGATTTGCCAGCCCAAGGACCTGTACCAATGCAAGCACCCGAAATTCAAATCGTCGAAAAATTCCGTATTGCCTGCGATGGCGGCGAAGGTGCATTGGGCCATCCGCGTGTTTGGCTTCAAATCCCTACGGATCTTGGTTGGGTTGAATGTCCATATTGCGACTGCAAATACATCCAAACAGAATTTGAAGGCAAAGTCTGATCCGCTCTGCTCAATAGCGTGATTGCGCAGACCATCCCAATGCGAGATATATGTTAGGCAACACCTAACAAGCAGCGGGATGATCCATGAGCGACACAAAATTCGGTAAAGGCTGCCATCTTCATTTGATCGATGGCTCGGCTTTCATTTTTCGCGCCTATCACGCCCTCCCCCCTTTAACTCGTAAATCCGATGGTATGCCTATCGGTGCAGTTGCAGGCTTCTGCAACATGTTGCACCGATATATTGAGGGCAACACGGGCACAGACGCCCCAACACACGTTGCAGTGATCTTCGACAAGGGCAGCCATACTTTTCGCAACGATATGTATGACCAGTACAAAGCCAACCGCGAGGCGATGCCGGAAGACCTGCGCCCACAGATGCCCCTGACCCGCACTGCGACTGAGGCGTTTAACATCGCCTGCAAAGAGATCGAGGGTTTCGAGGCCGATGATATCATCGCCACACTTTCCGTTCAGGCCCGTGAGGCCGGCGGTCGTTGCACCATCATCAGCTCTGACAAGGACATGATGCAATTGGTTGGTGACGGCGTCGAAATGTTTGACGCAATGAAGAACAAGCGCATTGACCGCGACGGTGTGCACGAGAAATTTGGCGTCTATCCCGAACGCGTCGTCGATGTTCAGGCCCTTGCTGGCGACAGCGTAGACAACGTGCCCGGTGCCCCCGGTATTGGCATTAAAACCGCGGCCTTGTTGATCAATGAATACGGCGATCTGGATGCATTGCTCGAACGCGCTGGCGAAATTAAACAGCCCAAGCGTCGCCAGACCTTGATCGACAACGTTGATCAAATTCGCCTCTCTCGAAATCTGGTAAAACTCGATGACTCAATGGACTTGGAATTCACAATTGAGGACCTTGAGGTTCGCGATCCAAACCCTGAAGTCTTGTTGCCGTTCTTGGCCGAGATGGAGTTCCGCACCCTTACCAAACGCGCTGCTGCACAGTTTGGAACCGAGGCGCCTGAAATCAAGGACGCTGCCCCAACAGTCTCCGATGTCCCTGTATTAGAGACTGTATCTTTCGATCACTCGAAATACGAACAAGTCGAAAACGCCGCCCAACTGCAGACATGGATCGATCGAATTTACGCGCGCGGCCATGTTGCTGTGGACACCGAAACCACGGGTTTGGATGAGATGGTTGTCGACCTTGTTGGCATCTCTCTTTGCGTTGAGCCAGGCCAAGCATGTTACATTCCGCTGGCCCATAAAGTCGCTGGTGGCGACGATTTGTTCTCTGATGATGCGTTGGCCCCAGGCCAAATGCCGTTTGAAGACGCATTGCGCATTTTGACCCCAATGTTGACCGACCCATCGATCATCAAAATCGGTCAAAACATGAAGTACGACATGAAGATATTTGCCCAGCTTAGCATCACCGTGACCCCGATCGATGACACTATGCTGATGTCCTACGCGATGCATGGCGGCTTGCACAATCACGGTATGGATGCTCTTTCTGAGAGGTATTTGAACCACACCCCATTGCCAATAAAACCCTTATTAGGGACTGGTAAAAGCGCAAAAACCTTTGACGCTGTGCCACTGGAAGATGCAGTGCCTTATGCGGCTGAAGACGCCGATGTGACCTTGCGTTTATGGAAGTTGTTCAAACCGAAATTGCACCAAACCCAAGTCACCCAAGTCTATGAAACCCTTGAGCGCCCATTGGTATCAGTGCTTGCCGCGATGGAACGCTCCGGCATTAAAGTTGATCGTGACACGCTATCCCGCATGTCCAACGCTTTCGCTCAAAAAATGGCAGGGCTTGAGGACGGTATTTACGAACTTGTAGGGCGCAAATTCAATGTCGGCTCTCCCAAGCAACTCGGCGAAATCCTGTTTGATGAGATGGGCCTAGAGGGCGGCAAAAAGGGCAAGACTGGTGCCTATGCGACCGGTGCAGATGTCCTTGAGGACCTCGCTACTGAACATGAATTGCCACGAATGATTTTGGACTGGCGCCAATTGTCCAAACTGAAATCAACCTACACCGATGCATTGCAGGATCACATCAACGCCGACACTGGCCGCGTACATACGTCATACCTAATCGCAGGCGCGTCAACGGGTCGTCTGGCCTCCTCCGATCCAAACCTACAAAACATACCGATTCGATCCGAAGAAGGACGCCGTATTCGCGAGGCGTTTATCGCTGAAACGGGCAAAACACTTGTCGCCCTCGATTATTCCCAGATCGAATTACGCATCCTTGCCCATATCGCTAACATCCCTGCCCTTAAGCAGGCCTTTACCGATGGACACGACATCCACGCAATGACCGCGTCAGAAATGTTCGATGTCCCACTAGACGAAATGACCCCCGAAATCCGCCGCCAAGCCAAAGGAATCAACTTTGGCGTCATCTACGGAATTTCCGCCTTTGGTCTTGCACGTAACCTACGTATCCCACGTGCCGAAGCCCAAGGGTTCATCACCCGTTATTTTGAACGCTTCCCTGGCATCCGCACCTACATGGATGACACCAAGGCATTTGCGAAAGAACACGGGTATGTTCAAACCCTATTCGGACGTAAAATCCACACGCCAAACATAACTGCCAAGGGTCCGCACGCTGGCTTTGCTGCGCGCGCTGCAATCAACGCACCGATCCAAGGGACAGCCGCCGATGTGATCCGCCGCGCGATGGTCCAGATGCCAGATGCAATCGCACATCTACCAGCCAAAATGCTTTTGCAGGTGCACGATGAGCTCTTGTTTGAGGTCGAAGACCAAGCCGTTGATGAACTGATCAAAGTGGCCAAAGACATCATGGAAAACGCGGCCGATCCCGTGGTGAAGCTAAATGTGAAACTCACAGTCGAAGCGGGCCAAGGGGCCAACTGGGCAGAAGCCCACTAAACTAATCAGCCGTCCGCAACCCGTGGACGGCCTGCCGCTTCTACCGTGATGGTTGCCTCCACAAACACCTCACGCGCCTCAGCCGCTGCCTTACGAATATCGCGCTCAACCCGCAACTGGATGTCATCGGCGCCAGCCGCTTTTGCATCCGCCATTGCAAGTTCGCCCAACACCGTTTCCATCCGTGCCAACGCGCTATCGGCGTCACCAAAATCCTCTAGACCGGTGTCCAAATGCAAGCGGTACAGCCCTTCACTTGGAGACGTCACTGAACCGCTGCGCCGCATCGTTACGCGGCCCACAACTGCACCAATAGCGTTGGCTACACCCGCATGTTCGGGCAGGATCATTTCGCTACCCATCAGCTCACCCACGGCTGGATAATAGCTGGCCGCCGACGCTCCAAGGCCGATGACAGGCAGGTTCAAACCAACATCTATACGCATCAATCCGCGATGTTTCTGCAACCCCCGCTGTGTCAAAACGTGGCGCGCAAGAACATCCTCAGCGCTTCCAATACTTGGGTCTTCTTCAGCAAAAGCAGTCTCTAACAGCGCTAATCCAGTCTGATGGGTCAACCGATCCACAATCATCTGTGCGACGACGTTAGGCTCATTGGACAACATATTGCCTGACCCAGTGCGCCTACGTCCAAACAACAACAACGCCTTCTGGGCCGCATCGCGATCCCACACATCGACACGAAACAACATATGACTTGCATCAGATGGCGTTAGGCCAGAAATCTGAACAAGCCCACGTTCCACCAGACGCTTCAACGCGCCCTGTTCAATGCGGTTTTTCAGAATGGCACCAAGGGACTGTACCGTATCGCCAACCCGTTCCAACAGATCAGCATCCCGCGCACTTAAACCCTCAACGCTTTGCCCCTGTACGCAGCGCACAAATCGCCCGTCATATTCGCCCGGTGTCGTGCTGCGCAATTGACTGTCCAAGGCGCTGTGCACGATCTCTGGCGCGTCCATAGCCAACAATGAAATTGGCAACAAACGACGGGGCCCAAGGGTCACACCACCTTGCAACCCCTCGCTGATGAAATGTACCTCACTGTCGCCACCCAAACCATGGGTACGCATAGCCACCGCCTCAACCATTGTACGGTACGGGCCAACACGGGCACCCCCTGCATCAATCGCAGGACGACCGTTACGCAACACGGCAATGTCCGTTGTCGTACCGCCAATGTCTGAAACCAACGCGTGATCCGCACCCGTCATCCACCGTGCACCAACGATTGATGCGGCAGGACCACTAAGGATCGTCTCGATCGGGCGCTCACGGGCCTGCGCGCTTGAAATCAACGCACCATCCCCGCGTACAACCATCATCGGCGCTGTAATGCCAATGTCCTTTAACACGTCTTCTGCACGCCCTATCAAACGGTCAATCATCCCTATCAAACGCGCATTCAAAACGGCAGTCAGGGCGCGTTTCGGGCCGTTCAACTTGGCGGACAACTGATGGGATGCAGATACCGGTTTTCCGGTAATTTGCGTTACCAACGCCAGCGTAAGTAATTCATGTGCGGGATTGCGGGTTGCGAATTGACTGGCCACGGCAAAGCCAGTGACCTCGTTCTTGTTCTCTTCGAGAAAAGCAATCAACGCGTCTTCATCCAATGGGTTGGCTTCACCACCCGCATGATTATGGCCACCCGCCAAAACAATGCATGGATCGCCTTTCAACGCGTCCCTCAGGCCGTGCCCATCCAAATCCTTTTCACGAAATCCAATATATATTAGCGCGACACGGCCACCCTGCCCCTCAACCAATGCGTTGGTTGCAAGCGTGGTCGACAATGACGCCATCGACACATCTGACGCAGCAATCCCAGATTGCTCCAGTACGGCGCGCACCGCTCCACCGACACCAATGGCCAAGTCATGGCGCGTGGTCAGTGCCTTGGCGCTGGCAATCACAACTTCCTCGTCACGTATTAAAACCGCGTCGGTATATGTGCCGCCCGTATCGACGCCCAACAGTATTGTCATCGCCTGCCTCCTGGCTATTCAGAACCTAAATATCGCAAGTTTGCGTCATGTCTTCCCCAGTTGCGTCACCGCCCAACGGGCAGCGTCGGCAACGGTCGGATCAGGATCATTCGCCAGTGCCTTAGCTACCGGTTTCAACGCGATATCCCCACTGTTGCCGATCGCATAAAGGACATTACGAACAAAACGATCGCGCCCAATACGTTTAATAGGCGATCCAGAGAACTTCGCGCGAAACGCAGCATCATCCAAACACGCCAATTCCGCCAATGCAGGGGCGGCCAAATCATCCTTTGCAGCGTATCGAATATCACTCGCAGCCACTGCAAATTTGTTCCAAGGACACGCGGCCAAACAGTCATCACAGCCATAGACATGATTACCCATCAAACCGCGTAAAGGCTCTTCAATCGGACCTTTATGCTCAATGGTAAGATAAGAAATACAGCGCCGCGCATCTAGGCGATATGGGGCAGGAAACGCCTTTGTCGGACAAGCGTCCAAACAGGATGTACACGAGCCACAGTGATCACCTTCAGGCGCATCAGGCTCCAACTCAATAGTCGTAAAAATAGATCCTAAAAAGGCCCAATTACCCCAATCCCGACTTACTAAATTCGTATGTTTACCCTGCCATCCCAATCCGGCGGCTGCACCCAGTGCCTTCTCTGGAACAGGGGCTGTATCCACAAACACCTTCAGCTCGCCACCTGCTTCTTCTATGAACCAGCGGGCCAATCGCTTCAGACGCTTCTTCACCAAATCATGGTAGTCTTTGTTCTGCGCATAAACCGAAATCGCGCCACGATCCGGCATCGATAATACTTCGCGTGGATCGTGTTCTGGCGCATAGCTTTCTGCCAACATCAAAACCGATTTTGCCTCTGGCCACAGCGCGGCAGGGTTACCTCGCCAATGCATACGATCCACCATCCATCCCATCTGCCCATGATAACCCGCCTCAACAAAAGCCGCCAAACGTTCAGGGACCTCGGGCACCGCATCCGGACGACACACCCGTGCCATCACAAACCCTTCCTCCAAGGCCCGCTCAATCCAACGCGCCTTTAGAGTCATAGCTTCATCTTACAAAATAAACTCTCGGGGGTCTGGGGGCAGACAGCTCCCAGCGCAGCATCAAAAATCAAGGTCATTGTAGTGACGCGGCGGTGGAAAGCCCGAAACTTGATCTGCCAAAATTGAACGAAACGCTGGGCGCGACTTGATCTTCGCATACCAATCTTTCACCGCAGCGGAACGGTTCCAATCCACATCCGAAATATAATCCAACGATGAAAAATGCGCAGCAGCTGCAAAGTCTGCAAGCGTCATATGATCACCCGCCAACCAACGGCGATTATCCAACAACCATGTCATATAATCGAGGTGGTATTTTATCGCCTTCGCACCAGCTTTCACATTCTTACTGTCTGGATAGCCCTGCCCAGTCATCTTTTTGTTCACACGCTCGTATAACAAATTCGATGTAACCTCATGATGAAACTTATCGTCAAACCAACTCACCAAACGGCGCACTTCCAGACGGGCAACAGGGTCACTCGGCAACAATGAAGGCTCCGGTCGTGTCTCTTCGATATATTCGCAAATTGGGGCGCTCTCAGACATCATAATGCCATCCAAGCGCAACACTGGCACCTTTGCTGCTGGATTGCGGCGCAAGAAATCTGGATCAGCCTCCCAATAACGCTCTTCAACCAATTCGACCTCGATCTTCTTCTCAGCAAGGCTCAAACGAACCTTACGGCAGAACGGGGAGAGCGGGACGTGAAAGAGACGGGCCATCATAAATCCAAGGTAAGTACAGGTGGTAACCTTCAATGACCTGTTACTTAAAGATTTTCAACTCTCGAAACACGCAGATCGACCATCCGCGCGAATTGTGGCCGCTCCATCAATGATTTGACGGGTGCGTTTTCTCAACGAATTCGTCGGCCTTGATGCAGATCGGGTCTTTGGAGACGGCAAAATCGCCGCCAAACGCGCGGCTTGCGTCGCGCTCAATGCTTCAGGCCCAACGCCAAAATAGTGGCGCGCGGCCGCTTCAACGCCAAAAACACCTTCGTCAAATTCAGCAACATTCAGATAAACTTCAACGATACGGCGCTTGGACCAAACCGCTTCAACCAGAGGCGTCATCAGCGCCTCCATGCCCTTGCGGGTAAAATTGCGACCATGCCAAAGGAACACGTTTTTAACCGTTTGCTGTGAGATGGTTGAGGCACCCCTATGCCCGCCAGCCGCGATAGCAACCTTGATCGCCTTTAGATCGAACCCCCAGTGCTGGCAGAAATTCGCATCCTCGGCAGCCACAACTGATCGGGCCATGACAGGCGCAATTTCTTCAATTGAAACCCACTCACGATCCACACCGCCAAGGCGATGGGATTCTTGGGACATGTAAATCGTGGTTGGTGGGTTCACGACCGCAAACAATAAGATAAGCGCGATGACCAAAACAAAACCCACGCAAAGCGCGCGAAATCCCTGCCACAACAACCAGCGAAACGGGGTGCGCCGCGCTTTGCCCTTGGGGTTCGTTTTTGACTTTTTGGTTTTTACTGCCTTCGCCATGAGGCAGCTATAGCGCCCAAGGCTAAATCAGGAAAGCCTTGAGCGCATAAGAGGGCCAGTATTATTGGCCCCCTTATTCCTGTGCCTTATTCGGCAGGAATTGCTGTTTCTTCAATTGTCAGTGGAGCAGCTAAATGCACCAACATTTCTTTTGGGCAAATCTGCAAGAAATTGGCTTGCTCAGTGTCCCAATGCTGAAGAATATCCGTTGCTTTACGGCTGCCAGTTTCAGCAACGTGCTGCTCAAGCAAACCTTTCAGCTGTGCGACCCAATGCGGCACTGTTACAGCGCAAGTGACCAATGTTTCGTGGTTGATCAATGCAGGTGCTTCACCGTCCGGGTCGTACAAGTAGGCCATGCCGCCAGTCATACCCGCACCAAAGTTTGCACCAATAGATCCGATGATAACTGCAACGCCGCCAGTTGTGTATTCGCAACCGTTTGAACCACAGCCCTCAACAACAACCTTCGCACCAGAGTTACGTACCGCGAAACGTTCGCCTGCACGGCCCGCTGCAAACAGATACCCATCCGTTGCACCGTACAAAACGGTGTTCCCGATGATTGTATTGTCAGCCGCAACAATTGGCGTGGACATCGGTGGACGCACAACAATCATGCCGCCTGATAAACCTTTGCCAACATAGTCGTTCGCGTCACCAGATACTTCCAGCTTCAAGCCAGGTGCTGCAAAGGCACCCAAAGATTGGCCTGCAGAACCCTGCAGTTTGATTGTCAGGTGATCGGACTGCAGCGAATTGCGCATACCGAACTGTTTCACAATGTGGCTAGAAGTCCGCGTTCCAACCGAACGGTGCGTGTTTTGCACCGCATAGCTAAGCTGCATCTTTTCACCATCTTCCAAGAAACGTGCAGCGTCGCGCACAATTTCAGCGTCCAATGTATCAGGCACAGGATTACGGTCTTTGCTGCGATCGTACTTGATGTTCGCCGCACCATCGACAGTGATCAACAGTGGGTTCAGGTCCAAGTCATCAAGGTGGGCGGAGCCACGCGAAACCTGAGCCAATAGATCAGCGCGACCAATCACGTCATCCATGCTGCGTGCGCCAAGGGACGCCAACAACTCACGCACTTCTTGTGCGTAGAATGTGATCAGGTTTACGACTTTGTCAGCGTTACCTGTGAATTTGTCACGCAATGCTTCGTCCTGTGTACATACGCCAACTGGGCATGTGTTGGACTGGCACTGACGCACCATGATGCAACCCATAGCGATCAAAGCGGCAGTACCGATACCGTATTCTTCGGCACCCAACATCGCAGCCATCACAACGTCACGACCAGTGCGCAAACCACCGTCGGTACGCAATGTAACGCGTTCGCGAAGGTTGTTCATGGAAAGAACTTGGTGTGCCTCAGTCAGCCCCATTTCCCATGGCAGACCCGCATATTTTATCGAAGTCGCAGGGGATGCGCCTGTGCCACCGTTGTGGCCAGAGATCAGGATCACGTCAGCTTTCGCCTTCGCAACACCCGCCGCAATAGTACCAACACCAGATGACGCAACCAATTTTACAGTCACTTTACAGCGTGGGTTGATCTGCTTCAGATCGTAGATCAGCTGGGCCAAATCCTCGATAGAATAGATATCGTGGTGTGGCGGAGGTGAGATCAATGTTACGCCTTTGGTGGAGTGACGCAGACGCGCGATCAGGTCGGTGACTTTCATCCCCGGCAACTGTCCGCCTTCACCCGGTTTCGCACCTTGGGCCACTTTGATTTCCAGCTCTTCGCACTGGTTCAAATACTCCGCAGTCACACCAAAACGACCAGACGCAACCTGCTTGATTTTAGCAGACGGGTTGTCGCCATTTGGCTCAGGCACAAAATGCGCTGGATCTTCGCCGCCCTCACCGGAATCCGACTTTGCGCCGATACGGTTCATCGCAACGTTCAATGTTTTGTGTGCTTCTGGTGACAGAGCGCCCAAAGACATGCCCGGTGTTACAAAACGCTTTCGGATGGATGTGATGCTTTCGACTTCTTCCAACGGGATCGCTGTCCCCAATGGTTTGAAATCGAGCAGGTCGCGCAAGTGGATTGGCGGGTTGCTTTGCATCTTGGCAGAGTACTGCTTCCACATCTCGAAAGACGCCTTGTTACAGGCAGTCTGCATCATGTGCATCGAGGTTGCTTCCCAAGCGTGGGTCTCACCTGATTTACGTGATTTGTAGAAACCACCGATTGGCAACACGTTGCCGCCCAACCAACCTCTGGCGTGCACTTCTTCAGATTTGCGTTGAATACCGGAAACACCGATACCAGAAATTCGTGATGTCATACCTGGGAAGAACTCAGCGCACATCGCGCGGGATAGGCCAACAGCCTCAAAATTCAGACCGCCGCGATATGAGGACATCACAGAAATCCCCATTTTCGCCATGATCTTCAACAGACCTTGGTCGATGGCATCACGGTAACGCTTAACCGCTTCGGTCAGTGTGCAATCCAGCAGGCCACGTTCGATACGTTCGGCCAGTGAATCCTCAGCCAAGTAAGCGTTCACAACAGTCGCGCCGCAACCGATTAGAACCGCGAAATAATGCGGATCAACACATTCAGCCGCACGGACGTTCAAGGAACAGAAGGTGCGCAGACCTTTGCGTGTCAGGTGGCTGTGGACCGCAGATGTCGCAAGGATCATAGGCATCGCAACACGCTCTTCGCTGCTCTTCTCATCCGTAAGGACGATGTGGCCAGCTCCAGAACGAACCGCGTCTTCAACCTCGGAACGGATACGCGCTAAGTTTGAGTTTAGCGTGCCTTCGCCTGCTTCAAAGGTACAGTCGATTGTCGCCAGTTGCGCGTTGAACTGTGCAGTCAATTCATCCCACTGCGCATTGCCAACGAATGGGCTATCGAGTGTTAGAATTTCAGTCTGTGCACTGCTTTCATCAAGCACGTTCTTGAGGTTACCAAAACGTGTCTTCAAGCTCATGACGCGGAATTCGCGCAAGCTATCAATCGGAGGATTGGTAACTTGCGAGAAATTCTGACGGAAGAAGTGGCTCAGCGGACGGTACATGTTCGACAAAACTGCCGACGGCGTATCATCACCCATGGATGCCAAAGTCTCTTTGCCATCTTCTGCCATTGGGGCAAGGATCTGCTCCAGCTCTTCAATGGTGTAGCCAGCCGCGATTTGACGACGGCGCAATTCTTCGCCAGTGAACAACGGCTTCTCTTCGACTTGTGACAACTCAGCGTCCAAATCTTTGATCTTGCCAACCCATTCGCCGAACGGACGGGCCGCTGCCATCTCGTCTTTGATTTCTGTGTCGTGGTACAGCTTGCCCTCTTTCATATCGACAGCAAGAAGTTGTCCCGGGCCAAGCGCGCCTTTTTCTTTAACACGCGCCTCATCAAGTGGAACCATACCTGTTTCAGAACCCGCGATCACAAGGCCATCATTGGTCACGACATAACGCATTGGGCGTAAGCCATTGCGATCAAGACCCGCACAAACCCAGCGACCATCGGTCATAGCCAACGCAGCTGGGCCATCCCATGGCTCCATCACAGAGTTGCAATAGGAATACATATCGCGCCACGCTTGTGGCAGTTCAATCGCCTGCTTGGACCAGCTTTCTGGAACCAGCATTGTTTTCGCCATTGGGGCATTACGGCCCGCACGCACAAGAACCTCAAACACAGAATCCAGCGCAGCAGAGTCTGACGAACCAGATGCAACAATTGGTTTGATGTCTTCGGCCATGTCACCAAACACATCAGAGGCCATGCGAATTTCGTGGCTCTTCATCCAGTTCACGTTGCCCTTGAGCGTGTTGATCTCACCGTTGTGAGCCAACATGCGGAATGGCTGTGCCAACCACCATTGTGGGAATGTGTTTGTGGAATAACGCTGATGATAAATCGCGAATGCAGATTCAAAACGTTCGTCCATCAGGTCTGGATAGAACTCAGCAACCTGTTCGGCCAACATCATACCTTTGTAGATGATAGAGCGGCAAGATAGCGACGCAATGTACAGCTCACCGATGCCCGCAGCAGTCGCTGCTTTTTCGATGCGACGGCGGATCACATAAAGTTCACGCTCGAATGTATCTTCATCCAAGCCTTTAGAGTTTGAGATCAAAATCTGCTCAATCTCCGGGCGGGTTGCATTTGCTTTTTCGCCCAAGCACTCAACTGCAACCGGCACGTGGCGCCAGCCGTAGATATAGTAACCCATGCGAAGAACTTCAGTTTCAACAATTGTACGGCAAGTCTCTTGAGCCGCAAAATTTGTACGCGGCAAGAACACCTGACCAACAGCGATCATCTGATCTTTGTTTGGTTTGTGACCTGTGCGTTCGATTTGGTCGTAGAAGAAGGGAACAGGGATTTGAACGTGGATACCCGCGCCATCACCAGTTTTACCATCCGCATCAACAGCACCACGGTGCCAGATTGCTTTCAGCGCAGCGATACCGTTTTCAACGACTGAACGTGTAGGTTTTCCATCAATCGAAACAACCAAGCCAACACCGCAAGAAGAATGCTCTTCTTCTTCGCAGTACAGACCGTTTTCGGCCATGAACGTGCGCTTTTCTTCCTCGGCGCGAACCCATTCTGCATCATATTTGGTCATATCGTGTCTCCTTCACTTGGCGCGAACAACGCCATTGTCTCTGTGGTGGTCATCTTGCGATGATCCCCTGCCAACGCGTACCCGTCTGGGGCAGCATCAGCGAAAAATTCCAATTTCAACGGGGCGTCGCCCGCATTCTCGAATAGGCCAGCTGACAAGTTGCGCACGCCGTCACCGGCGGTGGCGTACCAAAGTGTCGAACCGCAAACTTCGCAGAAACCGCGTTCTGCCCAATCCGAGGATTGGTAAGATTTAGCTGGACCCTCAACTGCGATGTCTGTTGCCGGAAGCGACATGAACATCGAGCTGGTGTGACGACGGCACATCTCGCAATGACACGCACGTACGATTGGTTTGGTTACAGTTGCTTTAACTGTCACCGCGCCGCACATGCATTGGCCATCCAATATTTTGCTGTCTTGTGTCACTTGGGTCTGCACCTCTGACTTTAACTGTTTCAACGTCTGTCGGTGGCACCGACAAAAAACCTACGCAATACCGACGTTATACCGACGTCGATTTTGCCGTATTTATTCCGCGGCAACCTGCGCCGGTGCAGCCAAATCAGCCAAGATTGCTTGCGCGCAATCACGGCCATCCTTGATCGCCCAAACCACAAGAGACGCACCGCGAACGATATCACCGACAGCGTAAACGCCGTCCATACCCGTCTTACCGGTTGAGTAGTCAGTTAGGATTGTACCCCAACGGCTGACAGGTAGATCTGGTTCGCTCCAAAGCGTTGGCAAGGCCTCAGGTGAGAAACCCAGTGCCATGATCACGATGTCTGCATCTTCAACATAATCCGCACCATCAATCACTTCTGGCGCTTGGCGACCGCTGACATCAGGTGCACCTAGGCGCATCTTTTGAACCATAACACCACTGACGTTATCGCCGGAAACGACAAACCCTTTCGGCGCAGATAGCCATTCAAACACCACGCCTTCTTCTTCAGCATTCTCAACTTCGCGCTGTGAGCCAGGCATGTTTGCGCGGTCACGACGGTACAAGCATTTCACCGATGTCGCGCCCTGACGAATAGATGTGCGCACACAATCCATCGCAGTATCACCGCCACCAATAACGACAACTCGCTTGCCTTCAGCGTTCAACGCACCGCTATCAAACTCAGGCACTGCATCGCCAAAGCTTTTGCGATTGCTGGCCGTTAGGAAGTCGATTGCGCGCACAACGCCGTTCGCTTCAGATCCCTCGGCCTGCAAGTCGCGGCTTTTGTAAACGCCCGTCGCAATGATCACAGCGTCATGTTTTGCACGGATATCAGCAAAGCTGATGTCTTCGCCTACTGTTGTGTTCAATTCGAACTTAACACCACCCATTTCAAGCTGTTCATTACGGCGCACCACAATGTCTTTTTCCAACTTGAAGCCTGGAATGCCGTAAGTCAGCAAACCGCCAGCGCGGTCATAGCGGTCATAAACTGTGACCTGCAAACCTGCACGGCGCAAAACATCAGCTGCGGCCAAACCACCAGGACCAGCACCGATGATGCCTACGCTTTCAGCGCGTTCGACCTTAGGAGAAATCGGAAGAACCCAACCCTTATCCCATGCAGTGTCTGTAATATACTTCTCAACCGCACCGATGGTGACGGTGCCGTGACCTGAACCCTCGATCACGCAGTTGCCTTCGCACAGGCGGTCCTGTGGGCAGATGCGTCCGCAGATTTCTGGGAATGTGTTTGTAGCTTGGGAAACCTCATAGGCTTCTTGCAAGCGGCCCTCGGCTGTTAGGCGTAGCCAATCAGGGATGTTGTTGTGCAAAGGGCAGTGCGTTTGGCAATATGGCACGCCGCATTGGCTGCAGCGGCTGGATTGCTCTTCGGCTTTGGCTTTAGCGAACTCTGCATAGATCTCATCGAAATCTTCACGTCGTACATCTGCTTCACGCTTTTGTGGCATGTCGCGTTCGATGTTTATGAACTTCAGCATCGGTTGTTTGGCCATGGTACCCTC
>DLQI01000004.1:21207-23401 GCA_002478745.1 Rhodobacteraceae bacterium UBA7436
GGATATTTATGACTTTTAGCCCACACTTATGGAAATTAAATGGCCGAGTCGGACCTTAAATTCACTTTCCCTTTGTTTTGCTGATCCTGTAACAGCATGGGAAATATTAAGGCGCACCGTATATGTCATTGTTTCATCTTTTCATTTTGGCCGTAATTCAAGGTCTGACAGAATTCCTACCCGTCAGCTCTTCGGGGCACCTTATTCTCCTGCCATCGCTGACGGGTGCAGCAGATCAAGGATTGGCAATCGATGTCGCCGTTCATGTTGGCACCTTGTTCGCCGTGGTCATGTATTTCTGGACCGATGTGCGCACTGCACTAATTGGGTGCACACGATTGGCGCGAGGTCGCGTAGACACAGACGGCGCACGTCTTGCCCTATACCTTGCAATTGCAACAATCCCAGTTGTGATTGCGGGCCTTATCTTCAAGATCACAGGTCTAAACGATCTACTTCGCAGCGCGGCGGTGATCGGCTGGACAATGCTTATCTTCGGCATTGTACTATACTGGGCTGATAGAACTGGCGCACAAACTAAGACAGACAGCGATTGGTCGATGAAAGACGCAATCACAATGGGGCTGGCGCAAGTGCTCGCATTAATCCCTGGAACATCCCGATCTGGGATCACAATCACCGCAGCGCGTAAATTGGGGTATGCCCGCGAAGACGGCGCAAAGTTGGCGATGCTTATGTCCATCCCAACGATCATTGCATCCGGAGTATTACTCAGCGCTGATGTCGTCGATCAAGCCAACTGGTCGCTCGCACGCGATGCTGGGATTGCTGCGGCATTCGCATTCATCGCAGCCATGGTTTCACTTGTGCTGATGATGCGCCTTTTGCGCAGCATCAGTTTCACACCATACGTGATCTATCGTGTTATCTTAGGGATCGGCTTGATCCTTTGGGCCAGCTCCTAAATCAGATTAGGCCCGAAGGTTTTTAGCGCTTTCTTTGATCGCGTCATACTGCCCTGTTGGACGGAAGCGCCACAGGTAGTCTGGCAAAATAGCCCCCATCGCTGCTGGCTCGATTCCCAAATCGGCAAATCCTTTTGCGTCATCTGCAACAACGTTATCGATCGCTAGGTTTTTGACCTGATCACGTGTGACCAACACGGGTGCAATCCCGAAGGTTAGCTTGCCACCCATCTCAAAGAAGAACGCCATGATACGTGCCGCAAAGAACGGCATGTTTAGAACCAAACGACGACGGCGAATGATCCCCAACATAGTACCCATCAAATCGCGCAGGCTTGCCACATCTGGGCCGCCCAATTCGTACACGCCAGCAGCCACATCTGTGGTCACGGCCAATTCAGCAGCCTTAGCTACATCATCAACGTGAACTGGTTGGAATTTCGTTTCCGCGCCAACCAATGGCAAAACAGGTCCCATACGCGTCATGCCAGCAAAACGGTTAAAGAATTCATCCTCAGTTCCGAACACAACAGACGGACGCAGGATAATAGCATCGGGCATGTGTGCCAGAACGCCAGCTTCGCCTTGAGCCTTGGTTTGTGAATAATCGCTTTCGGAATTGGCATCCGCACCGATCGCAGAGATGTGAACCATTTTCGCGATACCTTGCTCTGCGGCCAACCGTGCAACACGTGTCGCGCCGTCTGCCTGAACCGCTTCAAAGGTGTTCTTACCATTGCGGGCCAAAATTCCCACGCAGTTGATAACCGCATCCGCACCCTGCATGACCTGAGCAACTGACGCATCATCACGGATGTTGCACAAAACCGGTTCAACCTGACCAACGGTGCCATATGGCTTTACATACATCGCCTCATTCGGACGACGAACCGCAACACGAACACGCCAGCCCGCTTTAGCCATGCGGCGCGTGATATAGCGACCTAAAAAACCTGAACCGCCATAGATGGTTACCAATTTGGACATGGATATGCTCCTGCAAAGCTGCGTTAATTGGGGGATGATGTACCGCCCAGCGCCCTTTGGAACAAGGTGGTATTTCGATGCAATACGATGGATTAACGAATTGATTGCAGATTATGGTTAATCTGACCCCAATTCCACTGTCAAAAACGCGCCGAATCCGTTTGACACATCACAATGGCAAGCTTACATCCGCCACCTACACACCTGTGCCCAGGTGGCGGAATGGTAGACGCGCTAGCTTCAGGTGCTAGTGTCCTTATGGACGTGGAGGTTCGAGTCCT
>DLQI01000063.1 GCA_002478745.1 Rhodobacteraceae bacterium UBA7436
GGCAAATCAACTATTGGCCTTGCGACCATGGCCTATGGCCGTGGTGGCGTGAAGCTGACAGACGGTACCGTTTTCGTAAATGGCCGTGATGTTCTACATTCAGATCGCCGCGATGTGCGCAACCTGCGCGGCGCTGAAGTTACCTACGTTTCTCAGTCAGCCGCAGCGTCATTCAATCCCGCCAAACGGATCATGGAGCAAGTGATCGAAGCTGCAGTTTCGCAAAACAAGTTCTCTAAGGCCGATGCCGAATCGCGCGCCGTTGAGCTGTTTCGCAAACTCGATCTGCCGGAGCCTGAAACCATCGGCGACCGTTTCCCACATCAGGTATCAGGCGGTCAGTTACAACGCTGCATGACTGCGCTGGCACTATGTCCTGAACCCGATTTAGTGGTCTTTGATGAACCAACAACTGCGCTGGATGTAACCACCCAAATAGACGTGCTAAAAGCGATCAAAGAGGCAATCCGCGACACTGGTGTTGCCGCCCTTTATATCACGCATGATTTAGCCGTCGTCGCCCAAGTGTCTGACCACATCATGGTCCTACGTCAGGGCGAAATGATCGAATACGGCACCACCGATCAAATCATCAACGCACCGGTGGACGAATATACCAAAGCGTTGGTTTCCGTCAGGTCCATTGACCACAAAGAGAAACCGCCAAGCGGTGAGCCATTGCTGCGGGTTCAAAACATCACGGCCCGCTATCGTGGTACAAAGTTTGATGTTCTAAAGGACATCAACGTTGATTTACACGCCGGTCAAACATTGGCCGTTGTGGGTGAATCTGGATCTGGCAAATCAACACTGGCACGTGTGATCACAGGCCTTTTGCCTGCACGCGAAGGTGTTGTGAACTTCAATGGGCGTGAACTGCCCCCAGAGTTGGCCAATCGTAGCCAAGATGATTTGCGTGAATTGCAAATGATCTACCAAATGGCGGACACAGCAATGAACCCGCGCCAGACGGTGGGCACAATCATTGGACGTCCACTTGAGTTTTACTTTGGCCTGAAGGGCGCGGAGAAGCAAAAGCGGATCAAGGAACTATTGGACGAGATCGAAATGGGTGACGGCTTTATTGACCGTTATCCGGCTGAGTTATCAGGTGGGCAAAAACAAAGGGTCTGCATTGCACGCGCCCTCGCCGCGAAGCCCAAACTGATCATTTGTGACGAGGTCACATCTGCCCTTGATCCATTGGTCGCCGATGGCATTCTCAAGCTCCTGCTTGATTTGCAAAAGGTTGAGGACGTCGCTTACTTGTTCATCACTCACGACATCGCGACGGTTCGCGCTATCGCCGATAGCATTGCCGTGATGTACCAAGGTGAGGTTGCGCGCTATGGCGGTAAGACCGAAGTGCTTTCACCACCCTTTGACGATTACACAGACCTATTGCTGTCCTCAGTTCCAGAAATGAAACTGGGCTGGCTTGAAGATGTGATAGCCAATCGCAAAATGCAAAGCGGTGGGAATTAGATAAACCGATCATATTGCGACGAAGAGACGTACATGGAAAACAAACTGCTGCTTATCATCCTAGACGGTGTCCCTTATCGCAATTGGCGTCGCCTGTTTGGCAATCTTGAGGGTTGGGTGGATTCAGGTGATGCGCGGGTTTGGAAGATCAAATCGGTTCTCCCTTCAATCTCTGCCAGTTGCTATGCCTCTATCCATACTGGCGTGACGCCGGCGGAACACGGCTGCACGGGCAACGGCAACGTGTTTCGTCTGTCCTACCCTGATGTTTTCTCACAAACACGGCTGGCAGGCGGCACAACTGGCGCGGTTGCCCATTCTTTTTGGTCCGAGTTTTTCAACCGTCACCCCTATGACTTTGTGCGCGATGTCGAATACGACGAACCCGAAAGCGACACGATTAATCATGGTAGGTTCCACACCATGACGGGCTATGGACACGCCAATCAGATGACACCAAGCGACATCGACTTATTTGGATCTCTGACCAATCTTTGTCTGCGGTTTGGTCTAAATTACGGGATGTTGCACACCTGTACGCTCGACAGCATGGGCCACCGTTTTCAGCATGAAAGCCATGAGATGGATCACGCATGTTTTGTTATGGACGAGATGTTGGCCCCTTTCATCACCAAATGGCGCGATGCGGGGTATGAGGTGATTGTCACCGCGGATCACGGACAGGACGAACGAGGGCACCACGGTGGACGTAGTGCACTACAGCAAGAGGCCGCGTTGTACTATTTTGGGGATGCAGTGGGCCCAGATGAAGACACGGTCATTGACCAGCTTCAGTTGGCACCAACAATCCTGTCCCGATTGGGCGCACCTATTCCAGAAAGTATGAAAGCCAAGCCGTTTTTGTCTTAGAACTTTGGCAGCTCTGATTTGGCCAACGCGCTTAACGACTGTGTCATACGTCCGAAACTTGCGCCTGCCTTTGATGACATAACCCGTGCACGAAGATAAGCGTGGACCAATCCCGTTTCGTTGATCCAAATGGCTTCCCCACCAGCGGCCAACATAGCATCGCGGTAATCTTTCCCATCATCTGACAATGGATCACATTCTGCAGTGATAATTACCGTTGCCGGCAGGTTCGTAAAATCCTTGTCGTGCAAGGGTGCATAGGTTGGATCGCCGTACTTGTCCTGACCTGCGGATCGGATGTTCATGTAAAACTCCATATCCTGCGTGGTTAGTCCCGGTGCCTGTGCATGCGTGATATAACTGCCTTTGCTCTGATCCCCGCCAAGCCCCGGATAGATCAACAGTTGTCCTGTTATACGACCATCAATGCGACCACGTGCATGGTGCGTCACAGCCGCAACAAGGTTGCCACCAGCACTGTCACCACACACGACAATAGCGCCCTCAAAGGCGTCACAAGCCGCCTCAAACGCTGCCCAAGCATCTTCAAAATCATTTGGATGGGGATGTTCTGGCGAAAGGCGGTAATCCACAGCGACAACACGCAATCCAGTAGTCGAACAAAACTCTGCACAGACGCTGTCATGGCTATCCAGATCACCAACAACAAAGCCGCCGCCATGGCAAAAGAATATCGTCGCAGCTGCAGGGGCTGCCAGCGAATAGATGCGGCAAGGGACGCCGCCCAAAGGTACGTCTTTAACGGTAATATTCGATGGGCGGCCTTGATCAAAGGCCACACACATCCTGTTATAAAGCACCCGTTGATCGGCGATGCTTAGGCCCACCGCATCATCGGGATAGTGACGTGCGCTTTCGTTCAAAAAGGTCCAAACCTCATCGTCCAAAAGCGCACTATAATCGGTCATTAGGTTGCGGTTTCCGCATGTTCCCATTTACCAATGAAACCACCAAGGATGGTTTGGATCGCAGTATCAGAAACACCATTCGCTTCAATCTGTGCAACAAGACCGCGTTTTTTGTCATCGATGACACTCACAACGCGGGATTCCAATCCATTGGTTTCCAGTGCCTCATTGTAGATACGGGTAATAGCGTCTTTACGAAGGTCCGGCTTAAAGATTTTTCCAACAGCCGTCTTTGGCAATTCATCCATAATCTTGATATGCTTAGGCTGCGCTGCGCGCTCTTTCACATGTGTTTTGCAATGTGCGATCAGCTCCTCAGGCGTGACTGTCGCGCCATCGACCAGCTCAACAAACGCACAGGGCAATTCGCCGGCATGGGCATCAGGTTGGCCGATTGCACCGGCAAAGCTAACGGCAGAATGCCCCAAAAGCGCCTCTTCGATTTCGGCAGGATCGATGTTGTGACCCCCGCGAATGATAAGGTCTTTGGCGCGTCCAGTGATCCACAAATACCCATCTTCATCCACACGGCCCAAGTCGCCCGTGCGCAGGTACTTCTCATTGTAATACAGGTCTTTGTTCTTTTCAGCTTCGGTATAAGTGTTCCCGACATAAACGCCCGGATTGGAAACACAAATCTCACCCACCTCATCGACACCAGCATCGATAGGACCGTTGTCTGTGCCTTTGATGATTTTGATATCAGTGTAAGGGAACGGGATCCCGATGCTGCCAATTTTCTTTTCGCCGTCCACTGGGTTGCCTGACACAAGGCAGGTCGCCTCTGTCATGCCGTAACCCTCGACGATGGTAACGCCTGTAGTTTCTTCAAAGCGTTTAAACAGTTCGACAGGCAAAGGTGCAGAGCCTGAAAATGCAGTTTTAACCGTGCTGATGTCTGCATCCACTGCCCGCTGCATCATTGCAGCCAATGCCGTTGGAACGGATACGATGAACGTTACTTTCCAACGCTCTGTCAGTTTCCAGATATTATCCAGAACACCCTCGCCGCGATAGCCCTGAGGCGTTGGGAACACAACATGCGCCCCGCTGGCCAGTGCACCCAGCAACATAACCTGACAGGCCATCACGTGGAACAATGGCAATGGGCACAACATGACGTCGTTCTCATCCAGTAAAATCTCTGAGCCGACCCAACCATTGTAGATCGTCCCAGAATAAAGGTGCTGTGCAACTTTCGGCATGCCCGTCGTGCCACCGGTGTGAAAATAGAAGGCGACGCGGTCTTCTTGGACATCTTCGAAATCAAGCGTCGTGTTTTGCTTGTTCAATTCAGTGTTGAAGTTCTTGTACTCCACGCCCGGTGCCTGGGTCATCTTTGGACGGATCAATGGGATGATCCAGCTTTTCGGCGGGGTCACATAACGCAACAAATCGACTTCCAAGACCGTCTTCACATTCGGGGCCAGAGCAACAGCTGCAGCCGTTTTCTCAGCAACATCTGTTTTTGGAAAGGCGCGCAAAGTCACAACAACTTTGGCACCTGTCTCGCGCAAAATCGCGCCAATTTGCTCTTCGTCCAGCAGCGGATTAATCGGGTTTGCGATCCCTGCAACACCACCACCCAAAAGGCTAAGAACCGCTTCGTTACAGTTTGGAAGAATGTAGGCGACAACATCTTTTGGCCCAATATCAAGGGAACGGAATAGGTTCGCGGCCTGGGTGGTTTTGTCTTTTAACTGGGTCCAGTTAAATGTCTCAGCCTTGTCTTTTGGGCCAGAAAAAATCTGATAGCTGACCGCATTGTTTTGCGGGAACTTTTCGGTTGTTCGACTGATAAGACCATACAGCGTAACCGGCAGGTCGCGCGCCTCCCATGGCATCTCAGCTTCGATACGGTTGCGATCAGTCATGCCTTCGTAAGCCATGTTTATTCCTCCCAAATCCACCCCTCTGACGGGGGTGATAAATTCCCTGCAAATAAGATGCGGTGGAATGGAAAAATACGCAAGGATTACAGGAAGAATTCAGCGCAGGTAAACGCCACGTCAAGTTAAGGCTCGCAACGAAAAAGGACGGCCCAATTTTGGACCGCCCTTCTATTTTATGCCTTAGCTACCCGGGCTTCGTCCCGGACACCCTCACCCAATTAGGCTTGCGGGATACGCAAAACTTGACCTGGATAAATCTTGTCAGGGTGTGTCAGCATTGGCTTGTTCGCTTCAAAGATTTCTTCGTAGCGCGCGCCGTTGCCCATAGTCTTGGAAGAGATCGCCCACAAAGTATCGCCCTTCTCAACCGTGTGAAACACAGGTTCGCCAGCACTTGGGACACTGTCTTCAACAGAGGCAACACCACTGACGTTACCGACGGCCAAGATAACTTTTTCTTTCATCTCTTGGCTCACAGCTTCACCTGAAACTTTGACGGTGTCACCTTCAACAGTGATTTCCATGCCAGTTGCGTCTAGACCAAGTTCTTTGATCTCGTCCTGCAACGTCCCGCCGTCTAGTGCGGGCTCATCGCCGCCACCAAATAATTTCTTGCCGCTGCCTTTAACAAAGCTCCACAAACCCGTCGAAAATCTCCCATTTTAAATTATGGTGCACCATTGGCGTGATTTACCCCTGATTGAAAGGGGAATA
>DLQI01000043.1 GCA_002478745.1 Rhodobacteraceae bacterium UBA7436
GACACGAGGATTTTCAATCCACTGCTCTACCCCTGAGCTACTCGGGCACTACTCGCCGTAAACGGCTTGGGTGTGGCGTATCTAGGACCTTGTGGGGCGCGTGTCCATAGCGATTTCACTCAATTCAATGAGGTTTCGCATTTTCTTTTTCAATGGCCTCAAATGCGGCCTCGATATCGTCGGGATCACGCGATGGAATGGCATAGGATCCGTTCACCCAGCGCGCCAAATCAACGTCTGCGCAGCGTTTGGAGCAGAAAGGGCGAAATTCGGTCTCTGTAGGGCGTTCACAGTTAGGGCACTTCATCCAAGCACCTCAGACAGTGGCAACCTCACGCGCTTACGCTGAAGTTCGTAGTGACCCAGCGGGGTCCAACCAACCAATGCAGTTTCGATCTCATCCGTGCGGAAGGCAGCGCGCAGAGCCACCTCAAAGGCGCGACGGTCCTTTTTAGGCATCGGGGCAAGGTCTAGGGTTATCTGACCTGCAAGGCCACGCACACGCAGCGCTTGGGGCAAACGACGCGCACACAGCATGTTGGCCTTGATACCAGCAGCCAAAGAGGCGTCGTTGCCTGTGTTCACGTCCACAGCGATCAAGGCACGTGTGGGTTCGATATACATGCCACCAGATGCGCCAAAGCTTTCAAAGGCGCCTTCTGCAGCTTCCAGTGCATCCAAAACGCCGTGGTCTTCAAAACCACCGGCTTGGGTCACAACTTCGGCGGCTTCCGTCCAATCGCGCCATGCCAATACGTGAGGGCCATCGCCTGCAACCAACATCGCCATCTCGTCGCTGTCGTCATTGATCACGTTGTCAGCAAGCTGCGCCATTTCTTCAACATCGTCTGCGATGTCTTCTGGGGATGCCTCTGCACAACATGAGCGGATGATCAGACCCATCTCGCGACCGTCCATCACCTCTTTGGCAATGACCATCAATTCGTCGCGCATGTCATCATCGCGGATGCTGCGGGAAATATTGAGGCCCGGTGCGTCAGGGGTCACAATCGCATAGCGGCTTTTGAACAAGACTTTTTGGGTCACTGGAATCGCTTTGCCCTCTTCGGCGTAGCCCGTCACTTGAACCAACAGCGGCTGACCCGGGGAAAGCCCTTTGACCTGACGCAAGAATGCAGAGCCATCAGGGGTTTTCAGGAACATGCCGCCCTGCCCTTTGACGGGACGATCCGCGATCGCGCGGTAAATCGTACCCGGAGCCGGTGCGTCACCTGCCACCAAAATATCGCTTAGCTTGCCATCGACCATCAATGCTGCGGCTTCGCGCTCACCAATGTGATCCAGAATGATTGTACGACCCTTCATAAGGACCCCCTATTTGGCCGCATAAAGCGGATAGCCGGCGCCTTTAAGCAGCCCTGCTGTTTCTGAAAGTGGTAGGCCAACGATGCCAGTGAACGATCCGCTGATCCACGGAATCAATGCGCCCGCTGGCCCTTGGATGCCATATCCACCCGCCTTGCCTTTCCAATCGCCAGTGGCGAGGTGGGCATCAAGCTCGGGTTTGGACACAGCCTTCATCTTAACGGTGCTGACAACATCACGTTGCCAGATTTTATCGCCGCGTTTCACCCCTACCGAAGTGATCACGCGGTGACGACGCCCAGACAATAGTTTTATGAATGCCGCCGCCTCATCAGCGTCAGCAGGTTTGCCCAAGATGCGACGCCCAACAGCAACGGTTGTGTCGGCACACAGAACGATATCGTCATGCTCTGCCTCCACAGCACCCAGCTTTTCACGAGTAATGCGGTTGCAATATGGACGGGGTTGTTCCGCCTGCAGCGGATCTTCGTCGATGTCAGGTGGTCGCACAGCGTCTGGAACAACGCCGATTTGCCCCAACAGCTCTAGCCGTCGGGGGCTACCTGAACCCAGAATAAATGCCATTAAAACACTCCACCCCAAAGGCCCACGCGTGTTCGAAAACCGCTGGCCACGTTTGGGGCGGCAAGCACGCGCTTACTTAAAGCGATAATTGATGCGACCCTTTGATAGGTCGTATGGTGTCATTTCGACTTGGACTTTGTCGCCTGCAAGAACACGAATGCGGTTTTTACGCATTTTGCCTGCCGTATGTGCGATGATCTCATGGCCGTTTTCTAGCTCGACCCGAAATGTCGCATTTGGCAAGAGTTCCTTTACGACGCCGGGAAATTCGAGCAATTCTTCCTTGGCCATGGTCTCTCCTAAATAGACTCGTCACGCGAATGTGCGGACGCGCCACTAGATGAGGCCTTTTTGTCAGGTTTTCAAGGGTGCAATCACCTCAATGACGTTTTAACCCGTGCTTTAGGTCAGGATCGTCGCCTTAGCACCGCTTCAAACCCTAATTTACATCACATTGAAAGCACCCAAGCTCGCCACAGATTTCCACATTACGAATACTGACTACCAAATACCTTGCCCGATTAACCACAAATGCCTACCTTTCACTTCAACACATTCATGAAATGCAAATCTGTAAGAGGCCCCACATGATCGCAAAAGGTGTGACCCTACGCAGCCTCGAAGTTTTTGAGGCGCTTGCCAGCTGTGGTTCTGTTGCCCAAGCAGCCAAAATAACAGGGCTCAGCCAACCCGCCGTCAGCCAACAACTGAGTAAGTTAGAGGCGGCATTGGCAACAAACCTGATTCAACACAACAAACGTCCCATGCGCCTGACCCAAGCGGGAGAGACCTTTTTAACCCGTGTAAAAAGCGCGCTGGCCGAACTGCGCCTTGCCCATACAGAACTGACTGTCATGGACCTTGCCCACCTAAAGGCGCTTAGCATCGGGTTGATTGATGACTTTGACAACGAACTGACACCGCGTCTTGCGACCATTTTGGCCGACAGCCTAACGGGGTGTAAATTCAAACTGATCACTGCCCCCAGCCATGAAATATCCAAAGCGATTGAGGAAAAGGAGCTGCATATGGCGATCTCTGCCAATGCAGGAACGATGATGGAAGGCGTACTTGAATACCCGATTGCACGTGACCCCTTCATCTTGGTCGCGCCCAAAGAGGCCTTAGATACAGACGTCGATGTCATGGCACAGCTTAAAGACCTGCCATTTCTGCGCTATGATCAGGATCAACTGATCAGCCGCCAGATCGAGGGACACCTCAAGCGCCAACACCTCGATTTCCCGCAACGCTTTGAACTGGGCAGCCACCTTTCACTGATGGCAATGGTGGCGCGCGGCATTGGATGGTCCGTGACAACGCCACTGGGCTACATGCGGGCCGAACGGTTCCACGACCAAGTCATCGCGCGGCCCCTGCCCTTTAAACCTTTCTCACGCGAAATCACCCTTTACGCTGGGGCGGATTGGGCAGGCCAAGTGCCAAACGACGTGGCCCAAACCATGCGAAACCTGATCCAACATCACATCATCGATCAGGCGCTGGAAAAACTGCCATGGCTTGCGGGTGAGTTACGGATATTAGAGGGGTAGCCCCTAGATCAACACCCCATCAAAGAATTGTGCGATCCCTTCAAAGTCGTCCAGTGGCTGAACCTTGGCGATGAATTGATCGGGCCGCACAATGACTAAGGCACCCTTGGCACGGTCAACACCGCGCAGATCAAACAGATCGGGTCCGGTTTTCATATCTGGACAAAACGCCTTTTCATAATCCACCAAACCATACCGCCCTTTGCGCGGCAAAAGCAGATATGGCAGCGCATCCAGCATCATATCGCGGTGCGCGGCCTGAAAAACCGCCCGCACATCAATGATGCTGTCAATATTGGTGCCTGCGCGCGTGTAACGCACCACAGGACTGGCTGCATCATCTGCCAGATAGGCACACAAACCAGCAATATCACCGCCGCTTTGCCCAACGTCACCAGCCCCAGCAAAGGCCATCATCCGCCATCGCCCATCAGCCTTCAACACATGGCCCAATTGCTTCGGTTTGCCATCGCCCAAACGGATCACAGGGGCCGAATGAAACCGCATTCCAACCTTTAATCCTGTGGCCAAGGATTGATGCTGATCATCGCCCGTAATGGCAGAGCTGTCATAACGCGTCTCAACACCCGCCGTATAACGACCGTGCTTTTTGAAATAGCTTTGGAACTGCGCGGCCTCTTCTGCGTTCTTGGGTTTCGCGCTGAACAAACGGGCCATGTCACGATCGAACGCGATCAACTCTTTGGCCTTAGCACACCGTTCCTCTGAATAGCTGTGCAACAGCGATGGCTCGGCTTGCCCTCGTAAAACCGCAGCCAGCTTCCAACCCAAATTAAACGTATCCGCCATGGAGACATTCATGCCCTGACCCGCTTTTGGACTGTGGGTGTGACAGGCATCACCCGCGATAAACACATGGGGGTCACGCACGCTGCGCTGGTCGTCAGGCACATCATCAAAGGCGTCACACACACGTTGCCCGACCTCATAGGCCGACCACCATGCCACCTCTTTCACATCCAATGTGTAGGGGGCCAAAATATCACGCGCCTTTGCGATCAACATATCCGATATCACTTTGCGATCCGCGGCACGTTCATCCCCGTGCAATGCATCCAACTCGATATACATGCGCACCATATAGCCACCCTCACGCGGTATGATCAGGATGCTGCCGTGGCTCGCGGATTGAATGGCTGCCTTTAGACGGATGTCAGGGAAGTCAGTGACAGCCAAAACATCCATCACGCCCCAAAGCTGACGCGCTGCATCACCCTTCAGCGGATAGCCCAGCGATTTGCGTACAACACTGCGGGCTCCATCACAGCCCACGATATAACGGGCGCGGATGGTTTGCGTTTTACCCTCAACCTCAAGGCAATTGTAAACGGCGGTCACAGGATAATCGGGATCATCGGTTTGCGTGACAGATATCAGCTCGCGATTGTAATCGGGCACCAAACGCGTGGGCGCATTTCGCATATTTTCCAGATAGAAATCGTGGATACGTGCCTGACTTAAAATCACATGGGGCATCTCGGACAGATCATCCTCGACATCTTGAATACGGTCTGCGCGGTGCAATCCCGTGCCATCAGGGTTGGGACGCCAAAATCCAACTTCATTTACCCAATAGGATTCTTTCAACACCTTTTCGGCAAAGCCAAAGGCCTCAAACATCTCAATCGAACGACATGCGATTCCGTCAGCCTGCCCTACCTCAAGCGGACCAGATTTGCGTTCTGTAATGCGCGTAGTGATTTCAGGAAATTCCGCCAGCTGCGCGGCCAATGTCAAACCCGCAGGGCCACAGCCAACGATCAAAACATCGACCTGATCAGAAGCTGTATTCGAAGTTGCTTTTGAAACTGATGGATCGCCCGTTTGAAATCCGTCCAAGTGATATTGCATCCAACGCTGCCCCTTAATTCAGTTTGGTCAATCTATGACCCGTTTTTATCGCCCGTCAAAGAAATGATGGGTCGACTGCATAATAGGTGCAAACCTTACCAGATAGTTACCGCCTATTTTCAAACGTTAACGCGCGCCATTTCTTAACGAAAGATGAATGGGCATGTGCCCGTGAAACGGTACAGATCAACGCCCAAACTGTGCAGTTTGACCAAAACCGCCCTAAATCGCGCCTTTGCTGTTGTTCTAAATGTACAGATTACCTTTTGAACTGCACAGTTAGACATGAAAACAGCACCGAACGCTGCGTTAATCACCCACCACTTGTCACCGTCCAACGCATCTGGAACAAAGATCCAGAAACCAAAGGGCAGCTCAAATGACCAACATCGTGATCCTCACCGGCGCAGGCATTTCAGCCGAAAGCGGCATCAGCACGTTTCGTGATGAGGGCGGTCTGTGGGCCAACCACCGCATCGAAGATGTTGCCACCCCCGAAGGGTTTGAACGCGATCCCAAACTGGTTGTCGATTTTTACAACGAACGTTGCGCCCAAGCCGCAACATCCGCCCCAAACCCCGCGCACGAAGCGCTTGCGCTGCTTGAGGCAAAGCATAAGGGCGATCTGCTCTTAGTCACTCAAAACGTTGATGATTTGCATGAACGCGGCGGCAGTAATCACGTGCTTCACATGCACGGCGCACTGAACTCAGCGCTCTGTGCAAGCTGTGAACACCGATGGCCCGCACCTATGAAAATGGCAGTTGGCGACACCTGCCCCAACTGCGCGGCCCCAATGGCGCGTCCCGACATCGTGTGGTTCGGTGAAATGCCATATCAGATGGACCGGATCGAACGCGCATTGGCCCAAGCGGACCTATTTGTCGCCATTGGCACATCAGGAAACGTCTATCCCGCAGCCGGATTCGTGCAAATGGCAGCCCACTACGGGGCCCATACTATTGAACTGAATTTGGAACCCTCAGCCGTGGTGTCCCAATTCGCAGAAACCCGTTTCGGCAAAGCCGGTGAAACCGTCCCCGCATGGGTTGCTGACGTTTTGGAAAATTAGTCGAGCGCTAGAGCACGCCCGACTAAAAAGTGTTTGTTTAGTGTGACTTGTGAGCGTCGTGACCTTCGCCCTCTTTGGGTTTACGAGCATTGTCGACAGGAATTTCAACAACCATTTCTGCGCCGTTTTTAAACTCAAACGTGACCGAAATTGTCTCCCCGTCCACCAAAGATTGGGTCAATCCCATCATCATAACATGGTCACCACCGCGCTTCATAATGTGCATTTCGCCCGCCGGAATGGTGATACCACCTTCGATTTCGGTCATTTGCATAACGCCTTCACCGTTGTCGATGTGCGTGTGCAGCTCAACACGTTTGGCAACATCTGAACTGACCCCCATCAGTGTGATATCCTGATCGGAATGGTTCATCAGCATCATGAACGCAGCACCCGTTGGTGCATTCGGGCGCGCTGCACGTGCATACGGGTCTTTGACCATAAGGCCTTCAGCAAAAGCGCTGGTGGTCATGAGAAGGGTCGCGGCAAAGCCAGTGATGAAAGTAGATTTAATTGACATGTTTTATGCCCCTTTTGTCGTGTGATCTGAAAGTTCGAGGTTTGGATCAGACGACTGTAGGCGGTGCACGTGACAGGTAAGAATGAGCATCAACGTTGCTATGGGCAGAAACGTAAGCCATTGTAATATATGGAGACAGCACAAGAATTACAGGTGAAACTGCCATACCCATTGGTGCCGCATCTATTAAAGTAAGCGTGCAATCAGGACAGAAATGCGGGGCCTGCGTAGGGTACCCCTGCTCATCCATGTAAACCACAACTGACTGGGTCCCAACACATAGAACCATCTTGCCCGTCGCATCCGCAGCACCACGCGCTGCCGCCATGCTTTGCCCCGTAAGGACCAAAACAACTGCAAGGCATGTCGCAATGAAATGTGCACGGATATTCATAATCGTTGATCTACAACTTAAGCAAAATCAAAAAAACTGCGTCAAAACGAAACAACCCCGCCTGCAAAACAGACGGGGTCAAATCGATCAATCTTCAAAAGCTTAAGCAGCTGCTGCTTGGGCTTTCGAGATTTCTTTTTTTACTTTCAAAGCGCTGTCAGACAACTCAGTGTCCTTTGCTTTCGCCATGAATGCGTCCAAACCACCACGGTGGTCTACGGTGCGCAAAGCAGCCGCAGAGATGCGGAACTTGATGCCACGACCAAGAACTTCGGACTGCAAAGTCACATCGTTCAAGTTCGGCAAGAACCGACGCTTAGTTTTGTTGTTCGCATGGCTGACATTGTTGCCAGACATGGGGCCTTTACCGGTCAATTCGCAACGACGCGACATGGGATCATCCTTTTGCTCAGGTCGTGATCGAGGCGGTCCTCTAACACAACGCCGGATGCAGACTTAGGTCGCACCCATAAATTCGTTCGCTGGCAATAGGAGGAATCGCAGGGCTGGTCAACCCAAATAGCCAGTATCTCTCATTCCTTTTGCAGAAAACCCAACGATGACAACATCAATCTGCAACGAACGGCGATTCCGCCCATCATTCACCACAATTTAACACAAAACCTAGTTCGCACACAAACGGCGTACCCACGTTCATCTTACCAAATAAACTCCGGGGGAGTGAGCAGAACGGGGGCTGGCCCCCTTTCACATTTTACGATTCGCGCAACACAGACACCATTTGCGCCGCTGCAACCGCGGGGGGGGTCTCGCCTCGCGCAACCTCCCCACCAAGACGCTTCATTTCTTGGGCCACATCACGACGATCCAATTGGGCCAACAACGCCATACGCACGTCTTCCTCAAACCAGTAGCGCGCCTGGGTTGATCGGGCTCCATCAAAGAACCCATTGGAACGGCGCCATCCGTCCAACTCAAGCATCGCGGCCCATGCGTCTTCAAATCCGTCTTCTTCCAAGGCCGAAACCGTCAATGCTTTGGGAAAGCCCTCAGGATCTTGAGGACGTTTGCGCATCAAACGCAGCGCTCCAGCATAATCCGCACGCGTGCGCATCGCGACAGGTTTTAGATCCCCGTCCGCTTTGTTGACCAAGATGATATCGGCCATCTCCATGATACCGCGTTTTACGCCTTGCAACTCATCCCCACCCGCAGGTGCCAATAACAACATGAACAGATCAGACATCTGGGCCACAACCGTTTCTGATTGCCCAACGCCCACAGTTTCAATCAACACCACATCAAAGCCTGCGCCTTCACACATGGCGACAGCCTCGCGCGTGCGCCGCGCGACCCCCCCCAAATGGGTTTGGCTGGGCGATGGACGGATAAATGCATTGGGCTCACGTGCCAGACGGTCCATGCGGGTCTTGTCCCCCAAAATAGACCCCCCAGAACGAGCCGATGAGGGATCAACCGCCAAAACCGCCACACGCAGACCTTGGCCCGTCAACATCATGCCAAAGCTCTCAATGAACGTCGACTTCCCAACACCCGGTGTGCCCGAAAGACCTATGCGCAATGCTTGTCGGTCTCTGGGCATCGCCGCCAAAACTTGCGTTGCTTGGGCACGGTGATCCTCGCGTGAACTCTCCACCAGCGTAATACCACGCGCCAAGGCGCGGCGTTCGCCTGCGGCAATTCGTTTTGCCAGATCATCTAGGTCCATGGTCATCTCACATGTAATTCCCCGCTTTTGTCCTGCAGGACAGACCAAATGTCTAGCCTCACAGCACTTCTGCTTGGCCTTATGCGCAGATTAACGGATAAGACAGCATGACACTGACACTCCCCATTGATGCGGTTATGCCCGAAGTGATCGACGCCCTGCGCAGTCAGGGCCGTGTTGTGCTGCAGGCCCCTCCTGGGGCAGGCAAAACAACACGCGTGCCCCTTGCGATGCTGGATGCCAACCTAACCACTGGCCGCATACTTATGCTCGAACAACGTCGCCTCGCTGCGCGCGCCGCAGCTGAGCGTATGGCGCAGACAATTGGCGAACCTGTTGGGGAAACAGTGGGCTACCGTATTCGCGGCACCTCTAAGGTTAGCAAACAAACGCGAATTGAGGTTGTGACCGAAGGCATCCTGACACGCATGTTGCAGGATCAGCCTGACCTGCCCAATATCGGTGCCGTCATTTTTGATGAATTCCACGAACGCAGCCTCAACGCCGATCTTGGCCTTGCTCTGTGCCTCGAAGTTGCCAGTGCGTTGCGCGATGATCTGTTGTTGGTTGCAATGTCGGCCACGCTAGACGCGGCCCCGATTGCCAAAGTCATGGACGCCCCTATCGTAACCTCGCAAGGTCGCGCATACGACGTAACCCCCCATTGGCTCACCAAACCGATTGCCAAAACCACCCGTTTTGAACAAGCCGTTGCTGACACCACCCTTCACGCCCTTAGTGAGACCACGGGCAGCGTTCTTGTGTTCCTACCCGGTGAGGGCGAAATTCGCCGCGTTCACAGCCTGCTTGAAGGCCAAGTCAAAGGTGATTGCACCCTCGCCCCACTCTTTGGCGCTATGGATTTTGCCGCTCAGCGTGAGGCAATCTCCCCTGCCAAACATGGGCGCAAAATTGTGTTGGCGACAGCCATCGCGGAAACCTCCCTGACAATCCCAGATATCAAGGTTGTGGTGGACGGCGGCAAATCCCGCCGTGCCCGATTTGATCCTGCCAGTGGCATGTCCCGACTGGTCACCGAACGTGTCACACGGGCCGAAGCCACCCAACGCGCAGGACGCGCTGGTCGTGTGCAAGCAGGTGATTGCTACAAGGTATGGACCCGCGGTGAAGATGGCGCATTAGCCGCCTACCCGCCCGCAGAAATTGATGCTGGTGACCTAACAGGGTTTGCACTTGAGCTGGCAGTTTGGGGCTCAGGCCCAGAGGCCCTGCAATTTGTCACCCCACCCCACGCCGGCCGCTTGGCAGAGGCACAGGCAGTCTTGAAAATGCTCGGTGCTTTGGACTTTGAGGGGCGGATCACGCCCCATGGCCGCGCTTTGGCCAGCTATCCTTTGCATCCCCGCCTTGCCCATATGATTGAAACCGCTGGAAAAGACGCCGCCCAAGTCGCGGCTCTTTTGGCAGAACGCGATCCCTTGCGCGGTGTATCGGTTGATCTGAACCTACGTATCCAAGCCATGCGTGACCCAAACCGTTTTGGCGGCGCGGTCAATCGTGGTGGCCTTGAACGTATCAAGGTCGAAACCAAACGACTGGCCAAACGCGCCCCCGCTTATAAACGCGCCTTCTCATTGGGTGAACATGCCGCCCTCGCCTACCCAGATCGTATCGGGTTGCGCCGTGCAGGTGAGGCACCGCGTTTTGTCCTGTCAGGGGGCAAAGGTGCGATTATGCCGCCTGAGGATGCGATTGGTGGCAACCGTCTGATTGTAGCCACAGATCTGGACGGTGATCCACGCGAGGCCCGTATCAGACAAGCCGTCCCACTGGCAGACAGCGAGTTGCGCAACCTATTTGAAGACCAGATTGAATGGCGCAATGTCTGCCTATGGTCGCGCCGCGAGGGTCGCGTTTTGACCCGCCGACAGGAATGTTTTGGCGCGCTTGTTCTAGAAGATCACACATGGTCAGACGCCCCCGACGATGAAATCGCGGTCGCGATGATGGAAGGCATACGACAGCTTGGCCTAAAGCCATCAAAGTCAGCCAAACGCTTCATTGCCCGCTGCAAATTAATGGACGATTCCAGTTTTCCTTCGGTTGATGAAACGCATCTGCTTGAGACCTTAGAAGACTGGTTACTGCCCCACATCAGTGGCGTCCGCAGTACCTCCGATTGGAAGGCGTTCGACATAATCCAAGCATTGCAAGCCCGCCTTGATTGGGACCAAACCCAAGCATTGAATCGCGTAGTACCGGGGAAATTTGAAACACCATTGGGGCGCACAATTCCAATCGATTATTCCGGCACGCAGCCCCAAATCGCAATACGGCTGCAGGAGTTGTTTGGGGTGACCGAACATCCCATGATCGGCAAAGAGCCACTGCAAATTACATTGCTGTCCCCTGCGCAAAAGCCGGTTCAGATCACTGCAGATTTGCCGCGTTTTTGGGAAACCAGTTACGCGGATGTGCGCAAAGACATGCGTGGATCATACCCGCGCCATCCATGGCCCGAAGACCCCACAAAAGAAGATCCAACGCTGCGGGCCAAACGGCGCAAGTAATAGCTTAGACAGCATTCCAATCGCCGTGATGCTTGCCTTCGCCATCCATGCGTTCAAACCCATGCGCCCCAAAGAAGTCGCGCTGTGCTTGGATCATGTTCGCTGTGCCACGGCCCAGTGCCATCGTATCGTGCCACGCAAGGGCCGCGGACAATGCGGGAACCGGTTGGCCCGTCAGTGCCGCAACCGCAACAACGCGGCGTAGACCTGAGATGGACACAGCAAGCAGTTCGCTGATGGCTGGCGCAAGGATCAAGTGATCAAACGGTAGCTCTGCGCGGAAGGCCGCAGCAATCTCATCCAACAAAGATGAGCGAATAATACAGCCCGCGCGCCAAATTTCAGCAATCCGCGCCATATCTAGCGCCCAATCAAATTCTTCAGATGCGGACGACAAGATGCGGAAACCCTGCGCGTGACCCAAAATGCGGGCCGCCATCATCGCGTTTTCCATGTCTTTTTCGGTTGGTAATTCAGCAGGTATCGCGCCTTTTTCCAACAACGGATCGGCTGCAACACGCATATCTTTTTCCGAAGACCATCCACGCGCGCCAACAGAAGCTTCTATCGTGCTGGCCGATTGACCCAGTTTCAGCGCCTCAACCAATGTCCAACGGCCCGTGCCTTTTTGACCCGCTTTATCAAGGATCACATCAACCATTGGCTGACCAGTCTTGCTGTCAACAGATTGCAAAGCTGCGCCTGAAATCTCAATCAGATATGAGCTAAGTGGACCTGTCGCCCAGCGTTCAAACATTTGACCAATTTCTGCTGGCTCTTGGCCACCTTGATCGCGCAACAAACCATAGATTTCAGAAATCATCTGCATGTCAGCGTATTCGATGCCGTTGTGCACGGTTTTTACGAAGTGCCCAGCACCGTCAGGACCTAGGTGATCCACGCATGGCTCACCCTCAAACTTGGCCGCAATAGCTTCGGCCATCGGCTTCAGCTGTGTCCATGAATGCGCGGTGCCGCCAACCATCATGGATGGACCATGACGTGCACCGTCTTCACCACCAGAAACGCCCATTCCGACAAAATGCAGGCCAGTGCCATCCAGTTCAGCAGAACGGCGGCGTGTTTCGTTGAAATCAGCATTGCCACCGTCGATGATGGTGTCACCCTCGCTCAGCAGCGGTTTGATTGTCTCGATCATTGCATCCATCGGTTTACCCGATGGAATCATGAATAAAATTGTACGGGGTGCTTTGATCGCTTGAACAAAGTCAGCCAGATCAGCGTGACCTGACACCTTGTCCGCAAACTCAGGCGCTTCTTTTAGGAAATCATCAATCCAGCCAGCTTCACGATTGGTGACAGCTACAGAAAACCCTTTGTCCGCAAAGTTCAGTGCCAGCGCACTGCCCATGGTGCCAAGTCCGTAAACGCCGATGTCTGCTACTGCATTTTCGTGTACCATGTGCCGTCCTTATTGATGTGTTGGTGCCAAATGGCATTTTGAAACTGTCTGCGCAAGTGACGGGCAATCGGTTGCAACCCACAGATGTTAAAAATGCACTTAGCTTTTAGATCTCATTTGGCGGCGATCTTTCATAGCGTCATGCGCTTCTGGCGTACCGTTGTGGAATGTCCCGAACCACTTGTCCCATGGCATTTCGAGATTGCCGTAATTCACCTCAAAATACCGATGGTGCATCTGGTGATGAAATGTGCCCAGCGCAAGGGTTTTGCGATCCTTGACCAACAGCGCTTCATACCCCGTGTGAGAGGTTGCAGCCGTCAAAGACTGATGCTGCATATGAAACAGGATATGTAAGGGATGCGCCGGAATGATGAAGTGGACCAAGATCGAACTGAAGAATGCGATGTGCTCAATCGGATGCATCGATAGACCAGACCATGGGCCAACATTCACGTTCTTATGATGCAGCGCATGGGCCAGCCGGTACAACGGCCCCCAATGAAGGGCGCGATGTATCCAATAAAAATGCAGCGAGATAATAACAGGCGTCAGCAAGAACAGCGCACAGAACCAAATTGGATTTTGCGCCCAAGACAGGTGAGGTGCATAGCCATTGGCCATCGCGTAAAACATTAGAACCTCATAAGCAGTCCAAAACCCAACACCGCTGGTCAACGTCCAAAACATATTGTCTTTGACTTGACCGCCAAAATTGAACTGCTTGCCTTTGATCGCCAAATCGCGCGGATCAAACTTCAGGCGATTGCCCTGACCTTTGCGCATGAAGAAAAACCAATGCAAGCTTCCCGCGACAAGGAACATCAGAACCAGATTGCGCACCCAAATCTGGGCAACCCAACCAATAGACAGCGTTTTCATCTGTTCCATCGCTGGCTGTGTGAAGGTCCAGACCAGCAGACAGATCGCCAGAACAATAAGGTTTTCCGCGATGCGCAGCCAACGTGCTTCTAGCCACTGCCACATCTCAACCGGCCTTGGTGGCCAACTGAAGAAAGGCGAGACTTTGATCGGCACATTCGGAACATGGTCCCAACCGGGCAAGGATGGGCGATTTTCAGGTGCGGTCATAAAATAGATCGAGTCCTTCGGCTGTTTCACCAAAGTCTCCCGATTTTAGCGCCCTAAGCAATAGCGCATAATCGCTTTTTGAGCATGGAGCCGGTTTTCAGCTTCGTCAAAAATAACCGAATTAGGACCATCCATAACTTCGCTGGTCACTTCTTCTTCGCGGTGCGCAGGCAAACAGTGCATGAACAATGCGTCGTCATTTGCTTTGCTCATCAGCTCTTGGTTCACTTGATAGGGGCGCAATTGGTTGTGGCGACGCTCCTTGGTGGATTGGCTATCGTGCATGGAAACCCATGTGTCTGCGACAACCAAATCAGCACCAGCAACAGCTTTATCCGCGTCGCGTTCAATTTGGATCGTACAGCCCGCCCTGCGCGCCAAACCAACAAATTCATCTTCTGGGTCCAATTGGGCAGGCCCTGCGAATGTTAGGTCAAACTGGAACTGCGCCGCAGCATGTAGGAATGAGGCACAGACGTTGTTGCCATCACCACACCAGACAACCTTTTTGCCTTTGATCGGGCCACGATGTTCCTCATAGGTCATGACATCCGCCATAATCTGGCAAGGGTGTGTGCGATCGGTCAATCCATTGATCACAGGTACATCCGCGTATTCCCCCATCTCTAGCAGAACTGACTCGTCAAACGTGCGGATCATAATCAGGTCCACGTAGCGTGACAAAACACGTGCTGTGTCTGCGATTGTTTCACCGTGTCCCAATTGCATGTCAGAACCGGACAAAACCATCGTTTCGCCGCCCATCTGGCGCACACCGACATCGAATGAAACCCGCGTACGGGTGGATGGTTTTTCAAAGATTAGCGCAACCATATGCCCATCCAAGGGCTTTTCGGCATCTAGCGTGGCACGTGGCAATCCCTTGCGCGCGGACTTCATTGCCAGTGCGTCATCAAGGATGGTCCGCAGCGCGGCTGGGTCTGTTTTATGGATATCTAAAAAGTGGTTCATTATATTACTCTATATTGGTCGACCTTGGGGACGCATTGCCTCAAGCCGTATGAAATTAGATTAGATAAAACAAGCGTTGGCAACTGCCTTAGCAGCTTGATCCAAGCGGGCGACCGCCTCACCGATTTCTTCGTCTGTGATTGTAAGGGCTGGAAGCAAACGGATCACATTGTCAGCGGCCGGGACGGTTAGGACATGCGCGCCGTAACCCGCGTTCACCACATCAATGTTGGTTGCTTTGCACTTAACACCCATCATCATGCCCGCACCTCGGACGCTTTCAAAGACATCGGGATTGGACGCAATCAGTCCCTCCAGCTTTTGACGTAGCAAACCCGACTTGCGGTTCACTTCTGCCAAAAATTCAGGCGTGTTGATTTTATCCAGTACCGCACAACCCACTGCACAGCCCAACGGGTTGCCGCCATAGGTCGATCCGTGTGTACCCGCCGTCATGCCAGACGCCGCGTCCTCAGTCGCCAACACTGCACCAAGGGGGAAACCACCGCCAATGCCTTTGGCGACCATCATGATATCTGGCTCAACCCCAGCCCACTCGTGCGCAAACAATTTACCCGTACGACCAACGCCGCACTGAACCTCGTCCAGTATCAACAGAATGCCATGCTCGTCACACAGATCACGCAGGCCCTTAAGGCACTGATCTGGCAGTGGGCGAATACCACCTTCGCCCTGAACAGGTTCTACCATTATGGCCGCAGTCTTGTTGCTGGCTGCAGCGGTTAGCGCGTCATGATCCCCAAACGTCAGATGCGTAAAGCCACCCAGCAATGGACCAAACCCTTTGGTCATCTTCTCTGACCCAGCAGCTGCGATACCTGCCGCTGAACGACCGTGGAATGATCCCTCAAACGTAATGATCTCAACACGATCTTCTTGGCCTTTGTCGTACCAATACTTGCGCGCCATCTTTACTGCCAACTCGCACGCCTCTGTGCCAGAGTTGGTGAAAAACACGGTGTCGGCGAATGTTGCGTCTACCAATTTATCTGCAAGCATCTGCTGTTGTGGAATATGGTACAGGTTGGAGGTGTGCCATAGAGCACCCGCCTGATCTGCCAGCGCTTTGACAAGTGCGGGGTGGGCATGACCCAAAGCGTTTACTGCAATACCAGCACCCAGATCCAAAAAGCGTCGGCCATCTGCTTCAATCAACCAAGAGCCTTCACCTTTGACAAACGTCATAGGAGCACGAGAATAGGTAGGTAAAACAGAAGCGATCATCAGATCATCCTTTGAAAAAAGCCAGCACGACAGAAAAGCGAGTTGTGCATTGAGGATACTGGCAGGTCAACGATTTTGGAAAATTAATGCGCAAAACGCGCAGAACACAGGTTTAGAGGCAACTTACGTTGTAAAGCGCAGTCGTCGCAAAGCTGAGATATCTGTCAGTGTGTTCATAGTCACAACTTTAGTGCATCGCGCAATGATTGGCCACCCACATATTGCCCGCTTGCATCACTCAATATGCAGGCGCATAGCGGGTGTATGTTTCAAACCCGCACACAGAATCCAGCCTTAGCCGCAACTTTGATATGCATCGCCTCTGCATTCATCGCGGCAACCACCCTATTCGCCAAGGCTTTGGGCTCTGATGCATTTGGACCAGCCTTGCACCCCTTACAAATTTCGCACGGGCGTTACGTCTTTGCATTTCTTGGATTGGTGTTGGTGGCCGGTGTCATGCGCCCAAAATTTGAGGCACCCCATTGGGGTCTGCACATTATCAGAACCACATTCGGTTGGGCGGGCGTAACTCTGATGTTTGCATCGGTTGCCTACATACCACTGGCAGATGCGACTGCGATCTCATTCCTGAACCCTGTCTTTGCAATGATGCTTGCCATTCCTCTTTTGGGGGAACGGGTCGGGCCAATCCGTTGGGGTGCCGCAATAATTGCGCTTATTGGCGCTGCAATTCTACTTCGCCCGACACCCGCAAGCTTTCAAATTGCGGCACTTCTGCCCCTTGGCGCCGCTGTTTTGTTAGGATTTGAGCTAATTATTATCAAAAAATTGTCGGGCAAGCAGAACCCGCTGCAAGTTTTACTGACAAACAACATGGTTGGGGTCATCATCTCATCCCTCGCAGTGATCCCATTTTGGATCGCGCCGACACTGGCACAATGGGGGCTTTTGGCGCTGATCGGGACCTTTATGGCCTTAGCACAAGCGTGTTTCGTGAATGCACTGGCCCGTGCAGACGCCAGTTTTGTGGCACCTTTCAGCTACGGAACACTGCTGTTCGCAACCCTCTATGACCTTATATTTTATGACATCTTTCCCGATGCAATCACCTGCCTTGGAGCGGGTATTATCATCGCTGGGGCTGTCCTTTTGGCCCTGCGAGAGGCACAACTGCGACGCGCATGACGTATCATGCTTGTCACCGCCAACAGAACCATTAGAATAGAACGCTGAACAACACCCCAAAGCGGCCCACCGATGGGTCGCTTTTTAGCTTAGGGAAACCCTATGTCCTGGACTGACGACCGCGTTGAAGTACTGAAAAAGATGTGGGGCGAAGGCCAATCGGCCAGCCAGATCGCAAAAGAATTGGGCGGCGTGACCCGCAATGCCGTTATCGGCAAGGTGCATCGCTTGGGTCTATCCAATCGCACGACCACAAGCACCGCAGCAAAAGCGGATGCAAAACCAAAAGCAGCCCCAAAGGCACCGGCCAAGCCTAAGGTAGTGATGAGAACGGAACCGGCGATTAAGCCAGTTGATCCGAACTTACCTAAATCCAACTTGCCCGCGCGCAAGATGATCATCCCTGCAGGTCAGCCGCTGCCACCGCAGCCATCTGCAAATGAAATCAGCCCAGAGGCTTTGGCCAAAGTCAATGAAATAGAAAAGAAAGCGAAGAAGCTGACTTTGATGGAATTGACAGAGCGCACATGCAAATGGCCAGTTGGCGATCCAGCAACCGAAGACTTTTGGTTCTGTGGTCTGACTGTTCAACAGGGCAAACCATATTGCGAAGCCCACGTTGGCGTTGCATTCCAACCAATGAGCGCGCGCCGCGATCGTCGCCGCTAACAATAAGCGTGAATTTGAGGCACCCCGCCTAAATTCAAATCGTTGATCAAGAATTCAAGGCCGCGCAAATTGCGCGGCCTTTTCTTTTGAAATATTTTGCACGCAACTGTCACTTGCTACAGGTTTGCCATCATGCAATTTCTGCTTGACCCAATTGGAGCACTCCACCATGACCACCACCATTCGCGCCGCTGATGCCCTTGCCCAACGACTATATGTAGCGGGCTGTCGGGTAGCTTTTGGCATGCCAGGTGGTGAGGTCTTGACGATCATTGACGCACTTGAGGCTGCAGGCATTCAGTTCGTCCTTGCCAAACACGAAAATGCAGCAGCATTCATGGCCGAAGGTGCATGGCATCGCACCGGTGCCCCGGGCATTTTAGTAGCCACAGTTGGCCCCGGCGCGTTGAACGGCGTCAATGCGGTGGCCAATGCCCATCAAGATCGCGTGCCTTTGATTGTTATCGCAGGTGCCGTCGATGCGGACGAGGCACAGTCATACACGCACCAAGTGCTAGACCAAACCGCTGTATTCATCCCCATCACCAAAGCCAGTTTTACCTTCAACGCTGGTGCGGCGCATATCATCGCCGACAAAGCTGTCAGTATCGCACTTGAGGGTCGCCCCGGCCCAGTTCACATCGACCTGCCAATCGCCGTAGCGGTTGCGCAGGTTCCAGCCACAGCACCATTCGCGCGCGCACCCGGAGCGCCAGTGATCCCAGCCCCAAATGTTTTGGAGCAGGCAGCGGACTGGCTAAGCGCAGCCAACCGTCCCGTCATCATCGCAGGTCTGGATGCCGTCAACGAAGATGCAGCCGCCGCATTGATCGAAATGGC
>DLQI01000150.1:0-946 GCA_002478745.1 Rhodobacteraceae bacterium UBA7436
GATCAAGAAAGGTGTTTTGCAGAACCCTGAGGCTAGCGGATTTTGGGGTATGACAGACAAAGAACAAGATTATGAAACTCAAATCGCCACCCAGCCTGGGGCTAAGATATCAATGGCACTAATAGGAGAAAGTTAAGCAGCCGTAGTCTTGGGCATTTCGTGGCCGGTCTGCACTCATGGGTTACTTCGTCACACGCATCCAAAAGTTACAAGAACCAGGAGGTTTGCACCCATGATCTATTATTAATTTCGCGGATCAACATGTACCCTGGCTGTACCTTGGGATCTTTGATTGGCAGCTTTAACCCCAGTTAGGTCGTCCAATACAATCGCATGGGATTTGTAACCAACAACTTGTGTATCTGTTCTTGTGTGCGGGCGATGCGTGGAATGTAGTCCACCAGAGCGCCGTCATCTGGCATATGCGATTTCATGTTTGGGTGCGGCCAATCCGTGCCCCAAAGAACGCGGTCTTCAAAGCGATCAACGATGGCTTGGTAATAGGGCACAACTTCGTCATAGGATGCACCTCTCGTCGTCAATCGTTCGGGACAGGTTACTTTGGTCCAAATATTTTCATTTTTGGTCATAAAGTCTATGAACCGCGTAAAATCCGGATGATTGACTCCTTTGGTGACGTCAGGCCGGCCCAGGTGATCGACCACAACGATGCCGGGCAGTTGTTTTAGAAACGGCTCAAGTTCTTCCAGATCGGTGGCCTCGAAGTAGACCACGATCGACCAGCCAAATTCTTGAATTTTCTCGGCGATCGCAATAAAGGCTTCCTTGGGCGTAGCATCTACCAGACGCTTGACGAAATTGAACCGCACTCCACGAACGCCAGCATCATGCATTTCAGCCAACTCTTTATGTGTGATATCTGCACCAACGCTTGCGATACCGCGCGCCAAATCACCGCCCACCCGGCAGGCATCGACCATCGCGC
>DLQI01000150.1:1155-2689 GCA_002478745.1 Rhodobacteraceae bacterium UBA7436
ATGGCAATGGGCATCAACTGCGCCACCGGGCAGAACAAAGTCGGGTATCTTCGGATTCGGATGAAAGACCAGCCAATCGGTATCCATTTTCTGCTTGGTCATACAAATACCTTTCCATCCATCAACTTGCGCATGGTGCGCAGGATTGCGGTCTCGACAACCGCTCCACTCTCATTCAAAGTCGCGACAACAGTCATTTCACCAGTGGGGTGTTCGACCGAAATTTTGCGTTCATGTCCATGCCCTGTTTGCGCCAAATCGTAAGCCGGCGTGCCCTCAATTAGGCACGCAGTAGCAACGCTGACCGCGCCCAGAACACCAATTGTCTTATGGCATCTGTGAGGAATAAATGTACGCGTTGATATGGCACCGCCATGCTGTGCCGCACTAACCATCGTCATCTTTGGTACTGTTTTTTTGGACACGTCGCCGAGGTTCATCAGCGTGCCGCAAGCCAAGCGGACTTTTTCTAGCTTTTTGCGCAATATCGTATCAGATTCCAAGTCTACAGGCGCTTCCTGGCCTGTGATCCCTAAATCAGCGGCACGCATCACGACGCAGGGCATGCCATTGTCGATCATTGTGACCTCGATGCCTTCTATCATATCAACAGCATTGCCTGTGGGCAGCAATGCGCCACAGCTAGATCCAGCCGTGTCCTGAAAGGTGAGTGACACTGGAGCAGCTCTCCCGGGCACCCCGTCGATTTGTGCTTCACCTTCGTAACTGACAACGCCATCAGGCGTCTGCACTTTTGCGATCGCAATCTGGCCAGTATTCTCCATATAGATGGACACGTGTGTCTCACCATTATCGGCAGCAACAAGCCTGCGTTCGACTGCAAAAGGTCCAACACCGGCCAGAATGTTTCCGCAGTTCTGCGCATCTGTCACGATGGGTCGATCTACAAATACCTGCAAAAACAGGTAATCTACATGGACACCAGAACGCGTCGATTTACGCACTATCGCCACTTTGGACGTCAGCGGATCGGCCCCGCCCATCCCGTCAATCTGGCGCACATCAGGGGATCCCATCGCCCGCAGCAATGCTGCATCACGTTCCGCCAGGTCGGTGGGTAGATCATCCACTAGAAAGTATCCGCCTTTCGAGGTGCCACCCCGCATCCACATGCATGGTATGCCATCAGACATATTTAAGGCCCTTTTCTGCCAACCTTCCGCGCATGTCATAGATATCCAGGCCCAATTCACCCGCTTCAAATTTGGCGCGCTTCACCGATTCATTCGTTTCTCGCGCTTGTGCTTTCACCAGAACTTCAGCCGCTTCTTCTCGCCGTACAACACAAACTCCGTCATCATCCGCCACGATGATATCACCAGGATTAACCAACGCATCCGCGCAAACGACTGGTACGTTCACAGAACCCAACGTTTCCTTAATTGTGCCTTGGGCATGCACCGATTTGGACCAGACTGGGAAATTCATTTCTGTCAAATCGCGGATATCGCGAACGCCCGCATCGATAATTAATCCTCTACAGCCTCGCGTGATGGCCGAACTGGCCAACAAA
>DLQI01000112.1 GCA_002478745.1 Rhodobacteraceae bacterium UBA7436
GACTGATTGTTGACAGTTTGGCGGGCTTGGATCATCTCAAAAAGAAAAGTTTTTAAGGTGGTAGGTTCATGAAAATTGCGATGATCGGCACAGGCTATGTTGGGTTGGTGTCTGTTTTTCAGACTTTGGGCATGACGTTGTTTGCGTAGATAAAGACCCATCCAAAATCGAAATGCTTGAAGCGGGTAAGGTTCCGATTTACGAACCCGGTCTTGACGAACTTATGGCAAAAAATGTTGCTGCTGGTCGCTTATCATTCTCAGGAGATTTGGCAGGAGCGGTTGATGGTGCAGAAGCAATTTTTATCGCTGTGGGTACACCGACGAGACGTGGCGATGGCCATGCCGATCTCACCTATGTTATGGCTGCGGCGGCGGAAATTGCGCAGGCGATGACTGGATATGCCGTGGTTGTAACCAAATCAACCGTTCCGTTGGGGACAAATCGCCAAGTGAAACAAACGATTTCCAAAGCCAACCCGGACGCTGAATTTGACGTTGCTTCAAACCCTGAGTTCTTACGAGAAGGCGCGGCAATCGATGACTTTATGCATCCTGATCGCGTGGTGGTTGGTGTCCAAAACGAGCGCGCTTCAGAAGTGATGGCCGAAATTTATCGCCCCCTCTATCTGCGTGATTTCCCCATCATGACAACTGATTTGGAAAGCGCAGAAATGATCAAATATGCAGCGAATGCATTTTTGGCCACGAAAATTACATTTATCAATGAGATTGCAGCACTGTGCGAACGCACAGGTGCCGATGTCAAAATGGTTTCAAAAGGGATTGGAATGGACGGGCGGATCGGGAATAAGTTCCTGCACGCTGGTCCGGGCTATGGAGGCAGTTGTTTCCCCAAGGACACACAGGCGCTTGCGCGGATCGGGCAAGATCACGCGATGCCGATGCAGATTATAGAGGCTGTCATTAAGGTGAATGAAGAAGTGAAGCGCCGGATGATCGATAAGATCGTTGATCTTTGTGATGGCGGCGTGAACGGTAAAATCATTGCAATCCTTGGTGTTACTTTTAAGCCAAATACAGATGACATGCGCGATGCGCCTTCACTTACCATTGTGCCTGCACTTGTTGGTGCTGGTGCTAAAGTGCGCGTGGTTGATCCACAAGGGTTCCGCGAAGGCGAAGAACTTCTGCCTGGTGTGAACTGGGTCGATGATGCTTACAAAGCTGCCCAGAACGCAGACGCAGTTGTTATTCTTACCGAATGGAATGAGTTCCGTGCGTTGGATTTGAAGCGCATGGCTAAACGGATGGCAACGCCTGTTATGGCTGATTTGCGCAACGTCTATAGCCAAAAAGATGCCAAACGTGCGGGTTTCACGGCGTATACATCTATCGGTCGTGTTGATTACGGGATTGAGCGCTAAGTCTAGCGGGCTTCCCGCAAGGCGGTAATCGAACTCGTGGGCACGGCGACACCGCCTGCAAGGACAACTTGCGCTTCTCCTGTATTTTGTCGCGTTTTAGTAATGCGCGTATAAATTTCAGCGGGTGCGCTGCTTATCTGCTGACCTTCAGAATAGAGTTCTAGCGTTAAGGTATAAGTTTCTTGAGGTAATGGCTGACCGCTGTCATCTAGTCCTCCCCATTCAAATGGTTTATTTGAGTTTTCAAGCATTAGTTTTTGGACTTGGCTGCCAGAAGAATCGTAAACAGACAGATACATCTCGTCTGCACCTTCTGTGGGTTTTGGGACGACGGTGATAGGAGACCCCTCGTAATAAGCAGGTAACGCTGTACGTGCCTCCATTCCGATCCAACTCGCCAAGTCCGCCATATTGCCACTACCCAATTTGTCAGCCAAAGCGCTGACACTTTCACGGCAGCGCAATTTGTTTGTCTGCGGGTACCAACGCATTGATTTGGCGAAGGTGCTCTGGAAGGCAAACGGTCAGGAAATCATAAGTTTCGACAACATGTTTGCGGGCGTTTGGACCAATGTGGGCGTAGTTTTTAGGATTTTGAAGCAGATCAACAACCTGCGCAGCCATCGCTTTGGAATCAAAAAAGTCTACCAATAGACCGGTCTCACCATGCGTAATTGCTTCACGCACAGGTGCAACATCGCTGGCGACAATAGTGGACTGCATGGACATAGATTCCAAGAAAGACCACGATAGGACAAACGGCATAGTTAGGTAGATATGGCAGCTGCTGACTTGGATGATCTTCTTGTAGTCCTCAAAAGGAACCTGTCCCAAGAAGTGAACCATTTTCCAGTTGACGCGATCGCCGACTTCTTCCTCCATCTGCGCACGCAGCCCGCCTGGATGTTTTGATTTCCCCCCGTAGGAAACTTCGTTCCCGCCAATGACCAAAAATCGTGCGTTGGGACGGGCTGCCTGAATGATGGGTAATGCGCGCATGAATTGGTGAAAGCCACGTGTAGTTTCCAAATTGCGCGCTATGAAAGTTACTCCAACATGTCGTGCTGTTGTGCTCTGCGGTGAATGCGATCGACATGTCGGCACTAGAATCGCTCGAAGCTATCAACGAGCGGCTTAAGGCGGGCGGCGTCACGTTTCACTTCTCCGAAGTGAAAGGGCCAGTCATGGATTAACTAAATGCAACTGGCTTTCTTGAAATATTGAGCGGCGAGGTGTTCCTAAGCCAACATTGGGCTCAATCTGCTTTAAGGGATGGACCATTGATCGGAAAACGTTCGCCTGCTTTGACCAGAGGGCAATAATCTAGATAACTCGGTGTTGTGATCAGAAAATCAACAACGCCATTCCATCAACTGCTTGCATCAATATGTTCAGGATCTTGGAGCGCGTACTCGAGGCAACAGTGCCTCTTTCGTTCAAAACAGCTTAACGAATGCCAGAGGTGCCAAGGCCTATTCCAAGTGATAGTTCACTCATGTACGCGCTGCCAAAACTGGGATTGTCGAAACGTCCGTGCGCCGCTTGCAGCTGTTCGCGTAAGGATTAGTCAGGTTGTAGCTTGTTCTATTCCCAATGAATACAACCCAACAAAAAACGCCCGCTGTAAACAACGGGCGTTTTCAGAATTACAGTCGAGGATACGCTTAGCGGCGTAGGCCTAGACGGCTGATAATAGATTGGTAACGTGCTTCGTCTTTAGCGCGGGCATAGTCCAGCAGCTTACGACGTGTCGCAACCATCTTAAGCAAACCACGGCGACCGTGGTTGTCTTTTTTGTGTGTTTTAAAGTGCTCTGTCAAAGTCGCGATGCGTGAAGACAGGATTGCAACTTGAACTTCAGGTGAACCTGTATCGCCTTCTTTGATGGCGAATTCCTTCATCAAGCGTGCTTTTTCTTCTGGTGTAATCGACATCGGGGTCTCCTTTAAAAGGTTAGTGTGATGGCACAGCCCGGGATGTCGTCCAGTGCAGGCCCATGGAGGTATCGCCATGAATGATTCCATAGCAGACAACGGCGTATAGGAAATTTCTGGCGCTATGGCAAAGGAAAACTGCGAGAGCCCTTTAAACGTTGGCGATGACGCCTGTTTTCGCGAGGCTTTGCGCGATCAGTGCAATGTCTGTCAGCGCAATATCACTGTCGGCATCAACGTCTGCAACCGCTTCGCCGTTCATTATAATTTGTGTTAGATCAGGATCAGTAGGATGGGGTGCGAGGTCGATGGTTGGTTCATCACCGGCCGCATCATCCCAGACCAAAATAATGCTATCCTCGTTCGCGTTAAAGTCTATTAGTTGGGCTGCATGACCCTCCGTGATCCAGTCACC
>DLQI01000153.1 GCA_002478745.1 Rhodobacteraceae bacterium UBA7436
GCAGCGATTGGGCATAGTAACCCCTGCTACCAGTCCATTGACTTAGACAAACCATCCAACCCCAACTGAGCTCAGGCAACGCCAGTAATAGGTCGACGGTGCGTGGTTCTATGCCAACGGCCCTTGGCTCCATGTCTGTACGTTAGATATTGGGCTAGAGCAGTCATTCATTCAAATTGCAGCGAAGGGCTTCTTTGAGCCCCAAGTTACCATTGCTGTTGCATGTTCAAATGTAAAATTTGGCACGTATCTAGATATCGACAGGCAACGCGCCCGAGACTTTCATTTGCCGTAGGATAAAGGTAGTTGTCGTCGTCTTTACAACCTTCAGTCTAAGAAGCTTGTGCATTATGAACTGCTCTAGGCTTTCGGGGTCTGTGGCAGCAACTTTTAGGATGTAATCGAAGTCGCCAGTTATCGACGAACATTCCAGCACTTGCTCATTGGTATCGATGAAGTTCTGAAATTCTTCAATCGAGGAGGCGTCGTAGCCACCGAGGGAAACCTGAATGTGGGCAAGGGCGCGCAGGCCCAGTTTTTTATCGTCCACGATTGCCGCATAACGGGTAATATAGCCCTCTTCTTCGAGGCGTTTCACGCGCCTCCAGCACGGGGATGCAGACAGGCCCACTGCATCGGAGAGTGTTTGCGTGCTGGCACGCCCATCGCGCTGAAGTTCTTTCAGGATCAACTTTTCAAATGGATCTAGCAAAAATTTACCTACTTTCTAGAGATTATGACAATAACTTACCCATTATTATAGATATTGAATCAATTTGGAAAACTTTTTCTTCATGTTCGAGATTACTATCCTCAAACATTCCAAGCTTCCGCATTGAAGAAAGATCACCCCGATGAGCCCTGTTAACTATGTCTATCAATCCATAGCACGTGCCACCAAAGATCATGGAACGACGAAAATGTTCGGGCTGATGGGGGATGCAAACCTTTTCATGGTCGACAGTTTTGTGCGTGAATGTGGTGGCAATTTCATTCCCGCAGCCCATGAGGGAAGCACGATTTTGATGGCGGCGGCCTATGCCCATGTCTCGGGGAATGTCGGTGTTGCAACCGTAACGCACGGGCCAGGTCTTACCAATTGTGTGACCACGCTCGTTGAGGCCACCAGAATGCACACGCCAATGGTTATTCTGGCCGGCGACACACCCGTCGCTAATCCGCGCCACCTTCAGAGTATCGATCAACGTGAACTTGTGAAAGTGACAGGCGCAGGGTTCGTTCAGCTTCGCTCGCCTACGACAGTGACGGAAGATGTGGCGCAGGCGTTCTACCGAACTCGGGTTGAACGGCGTCCGATCGTCTTGAACATGCCCGCTGATTTCATGTGGCAGGAAACGGACTACGCCAAGAAGATCCTTGATGTCTTCACAAAACCCGGCGGGGTCGCTGAGGGTGATACCCTAGACAATGCGATTGGCATGATCGCCTCGGCCCGCCGTCCTCTGATTTTAGCCGGCGGTGGGGCAATCCACGCGCGTGACGAATTGGTGCGCTTGGCAGACAGGTTAGAGGCACCGCTTGCAACCACATTGCGCGCCAAAGGTCTGTTCAACGAACATCCCTACAACATCGATATCTTTGGCACGCTTTCCACGCCCGCAGCTTATGATTTGATCGCCCAATCCGATTGCATAGTCTGCTTTGGCACCGCGTTACATGACTTTACCACGGACCGCGGCAAGCTGATGAAGGATAAACGGATCATTCAAATTGACGTTGATCCAACTGCGATTGGCGGCGGCTTGCATCCTGACGCGGCCCTTGTCGCAGACGCGGCATTGACTGCTGAGACCATATTGTTTTGGCTGAATGAGGCCGAAATTCCAGCAAGCGGGTTTACCCGTGAACTGGATACCACCACGCTCACGGAACATGTGGCAGGGACAGGTAAAGCATCAGAGGGCTTCGTCAACTATGTGGATACACTTGACCAGCTAGAAGATGCCTTACCCAAGGACCGCGTTTTGGTCACCGATGGGGGGCGTTTTATGACTGAGGTCTGGTGCCGCATCTCCGTTCCCAATCCGCATAGTTTTGTTGGTACCGTAGGCTTCGGCGCAATCGGGCTAGGCTTGCAAACGGCTATAGGTGCTGCCGTTGCGGCCCCAGATCAGCCCGTTGTCCTCTTTAGCGGTGATGGCGGTTTTATGATGGGCGGCATTAACGAGTTCAACACGGCTGTGCGCCTTGGGCTTGATTTGATTGTAATTATCGCGAACGATTCCGCCTATGGGGCAGAGCATATCCAGTTTGTCGACCGCAAGATGGACCCAAGTTTGACGGAGTTCTCTTGGCCATCCTTCGCCAAAATCGCCACGTCACTTGGCGGGCAAGGGTTTGAAGTGCGCTCAAGTGAACAACTTGAAACCGCCTTGCAGGCTGTTGGAAACCGTACTGGTCCATTATTGATCGAGCTGCGTTTAGACCCCGCTGATGTCCCTGCTATGCGCATATGATGACATCTTCCCCGACAACTCCTAGCGGACCTTTCAGCGTGAATCGGCAACGGCAGATTTGTCCGCATAGCAGTCGTTGGC
>DLQI01000093.1 GCA_002478745.1 Rhodobacteraceae bacterium UBA7436
GAAAATGAAAAGGTTGAAGACAAATCAGCCGTTTCCATGTTGGTTGTAAAAGGGTTCACACTGATGAGCTTGCCACAGATTGTTTCCCGCTCTGCCCAAATTACGGGTATCCTTGTGCCGCTGATTGCTATCTCAGTCGCCATGCAACAAGTGATGTCCTCCCTTGGAGCAAAGGAATTCATCGGTGGGTTCGTTACAGGTATGGGCGGCTATTATGCGGTGCTGTTCACATCTATGGCGATTGTGTTCGTGACAGGTATGATCCTAGAATCCCTGCCAGTGACCATTATCCTTGCACCAATCTTGGCACCAATTGCGGCGTCAGTCGGGGTTGATCCGATCCACTTCTCAGTGATCTTCCTTGTGGGTGCATCGATTGGCTTCATCACACCGCCCTATGGCCTCAACCTTTATGTGGCGTCGGGCGTCACAGGGGTGCCGTATTTCAGGCTGTTGCGCTACACAGTTCCATACTTGATCGCTTTGATCTCAACATGGATCTTGGTTGCACTTACACCTGAATTGGCATTATGGCTGTTGCCAATCAGATAAGGCGAGTAAATGCCAAACGATATGGGAGACCAAAAAGGACAGATTCCAACAAACTTACGGCTATTGTTGCTGTTGGAAGAAGTCGCACGTGCAGGCGTCCCCGTGACGCCTGCCGGTTTGGTCGAGGCGCTGGGCCTACCAAAACCCACAGTGCACCGACTGTTTAACACCGCCGAAGAAGAAGGTTTCCTACAGCGCGACATCGATGGAAGGTCCTTTGGACCGGGCCCTCGGCTGCGCCGCCTTTCAGTGAATACGCTTAGCTCACAACGCCTGCGCACCCTACGCCTGTCCATCTTGACCGAAGTGGTCGAACAGATGGACGAGACCTGTAATATCGCCGTCCCTGACCGTGAACACATGGTGTACCTTGAGCGGATAGAAACCAAATGGCCGCTGCGCATTCAGCTTCCAGTAGGCACCAAAGTGCCGTTGCATTGTACAGCGTCTGGTAAAATGTACCTCAGCTCGCTGAACCCGCGTTACTTGGATCGATACCTTGCGACCCATAAACTGGAACAGCACACCAGCAAGACAATCACCGATGTTGCAGCCCTCAAGGCTGAACTTAGCAAAACACGCAAACGTGGTTATTCCACGGATGACGAGGAATTCATGTACGGCATGGTTGCGGTGGCTGTTGCTATCGTGGATGACCAAGGACGCCTTGTGTCTACATTGTCCACTCACTCGCCTTTGCAACGAAACAACTTGGTTAAAATCACCGAAAATGTCGGCACGCTAAAATCAGCTGCAGAAAAATTATCGGACTTGTTGCTTACCTGAGGGTGTCAATCTGTTGACAACACCCCTTGGTGTTCGCCAAAGATTGCAACAATGGACCAGCGGTTCTTATTCAATAAATAACAGGAGATACGCATATGATGCGCACTCGTGCAGCAGTTGCAGTCGCAGCAGGTCAGCCACTTCAGGTGATGGAAGTGAATCTTGACGGTCCACGTGCAGGCGAAGTTTTGGTTGAAATCAAAGCAACAGGCCTTTGCCACACTGACGAATTTACCCGCTCAGGCGATGATCCTGAAGGGATCTTCCCTGCAATCTTGGGCCACGAGGGCGCAGGCATCGTGATCGAAATCGGCGAAGGTGTGACGTCTTTGGAAGTTGGCGATCACGTGATCCCACTTTACACACCAGAATGCCGCGAATGCGAATATTGCTTGAACCCTAAAACCAACCTTTGCCAAAAAGTGCGCAGCACACAGGGCCAAGGCTTGTTGCCTGACGGTTCTACACGTTTCTCCATGTTGGACGGCACGCCGATCCACCACTACATGGGCTGCTCTACATTTGCGAACCACACAGTTGTTCCTGAGATCGCATTGGCGAAGGTCCGCAAAGACGCGCCGTTCGATAAAATCTGCTACATTGGTTGCGGTGTGACCACGGGTATCGGCGCTGTTATCAACACGGCCAAAGTTGAAATCGGTTCACGCGGTATCGTGTTCGGTCTTGGCGGCATCGGCTTGAACGTGATCCAAGGTTTGCGCCTTGCGGGTGCGGACCAAATTGTTGGTGTCGATCTGAACGAAAGCAAAGTCGAAATGGCCAAGAAATTTGGCATGACCCACTTTGTGAACCCTTCCAAAGTCGAAGGCGACTTGGTTGAGCACTTGGTTGAGCTGACAGGTGGCGGTGCGGATTATACATTCGACGCAACTGGCAACGTCAACGTTATGCGCACGGCGCTTGAAGCCTCACACAAAGGGTGGGGCGAAAGCATCATCATTGGCGTGGCTCCGGCTGGCGCTGAAATCTCAACACGTCCGTTCCAATTGGTCACTGGCCGTACATGGCGCGGGACTGCGTTTGGTGGTGCTAAAGGCCGCACAGACGTTCCAAAAATCGTTGATTGGTACATGAATGGTAAGATCGAGATCGATCCAATGATCACGCACAAGCTGACCCTTGATCAAATCAACGAAGGCTTTGAATTGATGCACGCTGGTAAGTCTATCCGCGCTGTCGTCGAATTCTAAATTAAGCCGATCTTTACGAAGGCTAACGCTGAAAGCAGCGTTAAAAATTCGTGAATTATCGTTGCCTCTGATGAGGTGACTAAACTGTGCATTTCGCGGGTCGAATTGCACAGTTTTACGTTTGTGGGGTCTGTTTTGGCAGTGTGGGCGTTTGGCCACTGTACAGAACACTTTGCAAACTGTGCAGTTTGTGGTGAAAATCGTGGCGCACGCTCAATTAACTTGGTCTCGGGACGCTACGGCGGGGTGGTTTTTTCGTCTCGGATACATATATCTCAGACAACCCAATTGAGAGGCTCCTTGCGATGAAAATTACGGTTAACGGCACCCAACACGACATCGATGTTGAACCCGATATGCCCCTTCTTTGGGTGCTGCGCGACGAGCTAGGTATCACTGGCCCTAAGTACGGTTGCGGCATTGCCCAGTGTGGTGCCTGCACCGTTCATATGAACGGTGAAGCGGTCAAATCCTGCCAAGTCGCAGCAGAAGATATTGATGGAGAAGTCGTTACAATTGAAGGGCTTGGCACACCTGATGCGATGCACGCAGTGCAATCCGCATGGGTTGAACATCAGGTCGCACAATGTGGGTACTGCCAGTCCGGTCAAATGATGACGGCGGCTGCATTTGTGCTGGAAACACCAGCACCCACTGACGATGAAATTGACGAAGCAATGAGCAGCAACCTTTGCCGTTGTGGTACTTATCCCCGTATCTGCGCTGCTGTGAAAACAGCCGCCAAAAATCTAAGCGAGGCCTAAGTCCATGGGAAAGCTCAAAACAATCGCCCGCCGCTCGTTTATAATCGGCTCCGCCGCCATCGTCGGTGGTGTTGCATTCGGCGTTTACCGCTACAAAACACCTTATGCGAACCCATTGCTAAATGATCTGTCAGAGGGCGAAGCCGCGCTAACAGCCTATGTGAAAATCGATGCGTCTGGCATCACTTTAATCACGCCACGCGCGGATAGCGGGCAGGGCGCGTATTCAGTCCAAGCCATTCTTATCGCTGAAGAATTAGATGTTGAATTGGATCAGATTAATGTTGATCCGGGCATGCCTGACAAGGCTTATTATAACACAGCCCTTGGGGCAGATGGGGCACCCTTTGCGCCGACGGATGATAGCTTTGCGGCGAACACGACCCGTACGGTTATGGATTCATTGATGAAATTCATGGGTATGCAGATTACTGGTGGCTCAACAACCGTTCCAGATTCATACGAGAAACTGCGTGCCGCTGGGGCTGTCGCCCGCGAAACGTTGAAAATGGCGGCGGCAGAAAAGACAGGTATCGCGGTTTCTGATCTGACAACAAAAGCCGGCAAGGTGATCACACCAGATGGCACAGAAATCCGTTACGAAGACTTGGCCGCGATTGCCGCGACGCTTAAGCCAGTGGAAGACGTTACTTTGCGGGATCCAAGCACATGGCGTATTTTGGGAAAACAACACCAACGCTTTGATACAGTTGCGAAATCTACGGGCACCCAAGCTTACGGAATCGATTTCAGACGCGAGGGTATGGTGCATGCAATGGTGCGCACAAACCCACGTCGTGGCGGTGAAATGATCAGCTTTGATGATACTGAGGCAAAAGCGATGCGCGGCGTTCAAAAGGTGCTCCCGATCACCGGCGGCATTGCCGTTGTAGCCGACAACACCTGGCGTGCAATTCAAGCCGCGAATGCTGTTGAGATCGAGTGGGGAACCGCGCCGTACCCCGCCGAAATGGATGGGCATTGGCAGGCTCTGTCCGACAGCTTTAACGAGGATCAACAAGACAGCCGCCAACGCGATGACGGCGATGTCGTTGCCGCAATGGACGGCGCAGATGTGATCGAGGCCGAGTACCGCGCACCCTATCTGGCGCACGCCCCGCTTGAGCCTATCAGTGCCGTGGTTGAGGTGTCTGAGGGGCGGGTCGATGTATGGACTGGAACGCAAATTCCTCGTTTTGTACAGACCAACGTGTCTAAGCTTACCGGCGTCGATTTTGATGATGTGCATGTGCATGTCTTGATGATGGGTGGCAGTTTTGGCCACCGCCTTGAGGATCGAGTGGTGAAAGAAGCCGCTGAAATCGCAATGCAAATGCCGGGTGTTCCGGTTAAGCTGACTTATTCACGCGAAGAAGATATGGCGCACAATGACACCCGCCAAATCGCTATGGCACGTGGGCGCGGTACTGTGAAAAATGGTCAGGTCGAAACGATGGATTTGGGCATTGCGATGCCGTCCGTGGTTGCCAGCCAAATGGGCCGACAGGGTCTGTCCTTACCGGGGCCAGATACGCAGATTGTTGCGGGCGCATGGGAACAACCACTGAGCATTCCGAACTACCGGATCACAGGATATCGCGCACCAGAGCTTGCGCCGATTTCAAGTTGGCGTTCTGTTGGTGCCTCTACAAACGGATTTTTCCACGATGTATTTCTGGACGAGCTGATCCATGCGGCGGGGGCGGACCAGATGGAAGAACGCTTGCGACTGTGCTGGCATGTACCATCGCGTAAGGTATTGGAGAAGATCGCTAAAATGTCCAATTGGGGCGCACCTTTGGCACCCAACAAAGGGCGCGGCGTTGGTTTTTGCATGTCCTTTGGTGTGGCTGTGGCTGAGGTTGTCGAGGTGACCAATACAGATGACGGCATCAAGCTAGACAAGGTTTGGGTTGCGGCAGAGGTTGGCAAAGTGGTTGATCCGAACATGTTTGAAAACATGGTACAGGGCGGCGTCAACTGGGCCTTGGGGCATGCTATCATGTCTGAGATCACCTATTCGGACGGTATGACCGAACAAGAGAACTTTGACACGTTTGAATCTTTGCGCATGTATCAATCGCCAAATATTGAGGTCGCAGGTTTGGAAAACGGCGATCACGTGCGTGGCATGGGCGAGCCCATGGTTCCACCTGCGGCGGCTGCATTGTCTAATGCAATCTTTGCAGCTACCGGCCAACGTATTCGCGAAATGCCGATGAACAAATTTATCGATTTCGTCTGAAATTCAGCGGTGGCCGTATTGGAATAGGGCCACCGCGTTGCATGATCCAAGAACGACCTTTCAGGGGCGAAAAATCACTTGACGCATTGATTAATTCGTCGTCGTTTGACGTATGGAAATTTTTCAAAACACCCCCCGCACACATGTATCTGGCCTAGACGATGTTCCTGTCCCTAGCGTCGATCATCAATCTGTTGCAGACCTGATCCAACGTTGCCCTGAGGCAGCAGAAACTCCGCTTCATGATGTGGTCAGTTTGGCCAATGATTTGGGCGTTGCATCCGTTTGGATCAAGGACGAACGCAATCGCATGGGGCTGGGCAGTTTTAAGGCACTGGGGGCTGCATATGTGATTGCACATGATGCCAAATCAGGACGCGCTAAGGGTCGTACATATGTGACCGCTAGTGCTGGCAACCATGGTATGTCGGTCGCGGCGGGCGCTTTGGCTTTTGGTGCATCTGCCGTTGTCTATATTGCGGAATCAGTGCCAGAAGTTTTTGCTGATCGTTTGCGCGGCTTGGGTGCGCAGGTTGTGCGCGAAGGTGCGATTTATGAGGACAGCATGGCGGCGGCGTTGAAGGCCGCCAATGACAATGGCTGGGATATCCTATCGGACACATCATGGCCGGGGTATTATAAGCGCCCACATCGTTTGATGGAGGGCTATCTGATGCTGATGCGCGAGGCGATTGCGCAGGTGCCCGAGGTTCCCACCCACATCTTTTTACAAGCAGGTGTGGGCGGTTTGGCCGGATCATGTGCTGCGCTGGCGCGTGACGCGTGGGGTGCTGCGCCAACGATTGTGGTGGTTGAACCTGAATTGGCACCCGCCTTGGTCGCCTCTGTCAAGGCGGGTGAATTCGTTACGGCGGAAGGTCCCGTGTCAAACATGGGTCGTTTGGATTGTAAGGAACCATCGTTGATCGCCCTTAAAGGATTGGCGCGTGACGCGGACGCGTTCATTACATTGACCGAGGATGAGGGGACTGCGGGTGCCGATTTGGCACAGGCGCATGGATACCCATCCAGTACATCAGGAGCCGCTGGTTTGGCGGGTTTGATCACAACGCAACAAGCTTTAGCTATCGGTGGCGATGCGCGGGTTTTGTGCATTTTAAGCGAAGGTCCTGCATGACTTTGACACCAGAACGCGGATTTAATGAGGCGGAGTATCGCAATCGCTTAGCGCGCGCGCAGGCGATGATGGCGAAAGCGGGCTTGACGTGTTTATTACTCAGCACTGAACCCGAAGTGCGTTATTTTACGGGTTATTTGACCCGCTTTTGGGAAAGCCCTGCGCGGCCATGGTTTTTGGTTGTGCCAGCCGTTGGTGATCCGATTGCGGTGATCCCATCCATTGGCGTGGCTTTAATGTCGCGCAGTTGGATCAAGGATATCCGCAGCTGGCGCTCCCCTGATCTACAAGACGATGGAGTGAGTTTACTGCGCGATGCTTTGGGCGAAGTTGCTGGAGCTGATGGAAAAATTGGTGTGCCAAGTGGTTTGGAAACTCACGTGCGTATGCCGATGCACAGCTGGAATGCGCTGCAACAAGGCCTTTTGATTGTGGACGATGCCGAAATCATGGTGCGTTTGCGCAAGATCAAATCACAGGCTGAAATTGCCAAAATTGCGCAGGCGGGTGCAATTGCAACCCGTGCCTTTGCGCGTGTCCCCGAAATCGCGCAGGCGGGTGTGCCGTTGGAAAAGGTATTCCGTCATTTTCAAATGTTGCTGCTGGAGGAGGGGGCCGATTGGGTGCCTTATCTGTCAGGAGCGGCGGGTCAGGATGGATATTACGACGTGATTTCTCCTGCGACTGATGCACCGCTGGTGCAGGGCGATATCCTGATGTTGGATACTGGCGCTGTATGGGACGGATACTTTTGTGATTTCGATCGCAACTTTGCGGTTGGGGCACCGTCTGCTATTGCCCAGTTGGGCCAAAGCAGTTTGATTGAGGCTGTTGATGCTGGGATGGCAGCTGCAAAACCTGGTGCGATGATGTGTGATTTGTTCCATGCAATGGCAGGGGTGTTGGCTGGTGACAGTGACGCCGTGGCGAATGCAGGGCGTTTGGGCCACGGGTTGGGGATGCAGCTGACAGAGTGGCCGTCGATCATCCCGACTGACCGCACTGTTTTGGAACCGGGCATGGTGCTGACACTTGAGCCATCGGTTGAGACTGTCGATGGGCGTATCATGGTGCATGAAGAAAATATCGCGATCACCGAAACGGGTGCGGTATTCTTGAACGCGCGCTCAGGACGTTCGTTGGTCAGCGTATGAGTGTTTATGGCTACACCCTAGCCCCCAATGATGCGCCGCCCGTCGGGCTGATCGTGTTGCAAACCGACGAGACAATTGAACGTGACATGCGCCGTCTTTTGGGGGACGCGCCGCTGTACGTGACGCGGGTTCCCAGTGCGCCGGTGGTGACATCTGAAACGTTGCAGCAGATGGCCAATGAGATATCGGGGGCCGCTGCATTGCTGCCTCAGGCGGCAGAGTTCAGCGCGATTGGCTATGGTTGCACCTCTGGCACAGCACAGATTGGACCCGATCACATCGCTGAATTGGTCAAGGGGGGGGCTTCGACACAAGGTGTGACAGAACCGGTTAGCGCATTGATTGCCGCATGCAATCATTTGGGTATCAAACGATTGGCATTTTTGTCGCCCTATATCGCTGAGGTATCTGGGCGTCTGCGTGACGTATTGGCGGATGCTGATGTTCAAACGCCTGTTTTTGGCAGCTTTGCCGAGGAGGTTGAGGAGAAGGTTGTGCGTATTGATGGGCCATCCATCATCAATGCAGCACGCGATTTATGTGCAGACGCGCAGGCGGACGGGTTGTTTTTGTCCTGTACGAATTTGCGGACATTGGATGTGATTGCGCCGCTTGAGGCTGAGCTGGATATACCTGTGCTCAGCAGCAATCTGGTTCTTGGCTGGCACATGGCGCAACTTGCCGGGATGCCGTTTTCGGGGCTGGGGAAATTGCGCTAGGGCTTAATTGGGTCCCTGAAAGAACTCCAGATCTTCAACGCGGTTTAGGGTCAGGCGCTCAAGACAGATGTATTGAATGAGCGGCTGGATTGACCCTCCCCGTGCAATGGTGCTTTCTGCCAAACACGCTTGGTCGCGGTATTCGATCCAAGTGCGCTGAGCTGTGCGCAACATATCCTCGCTAGGGATATCGCCAACTTCTAAGTAGGTATCGCGATTTTTGGCGTCGCGGATTGCTATTTTCCAAATGTTGTTCAGCTCTGCATCCGCAGAGGCATAGGCGCGCGAGGCGCAGTCATTCATGTCCATCTGCGTTTGGGGTGCTGAGCAATCTGGTGATTGTGCAGAACCTGTTATCGGGAGAAGGACGGCAACAGCTGCCAAGATGAGGGTTTTCATGAAGTGATCGCCTTTCGCTTCGGTGATAGGGATGCGTTGCTGTTGTACGGTGATCATGTGCGAATTTTGTGACCAATAGAAGGTATAATCTGCACCTTAGCATCTTGACCCCCCTTGGGCTTTGACGTACGCCGTCACACAGCGCGGGTATGGTGAAATGGTATCATTCGAGTTTTCCAAACTTAAGGCGCGGGTTCGATTCCCGCTACCCGCTCCAATATTCTCCACAATTGATGTGCGCGATCACATAGATGCGTTTTCTGTGTTCTTGACCTAAGTACTACAGGTTGCCAAAAGCGCTGCAGTTGCAAAAAGGAAATTTCATGGCTGACTCTTCATCGCAAACCAATGTGGCACCGTCCCCAGCTGCTATGAACGCCACAGATGAACGTGAAAAATCCAAGAAAATTAGTGGCCTAAGCGCGCTTTGGCCGTTTATGTTGCCCTATCGCTTGCTTATGGCGGCCGCTATATTTGCACTGGTTCTGACGGCGATGATTTCGTTGGCTTTGCCGCTGGCCGTGCGCCGTGTGATAGATAATTTTGGGACCGCTGATGGAACCATTCTGGATCAGTATTTTCTAGCTGCTATCGCTATTGCTGCCTTGTTGGCGCTGGGCACTGGTCTGCGTTACGCCTTGGTCACGCGATTGGGCGAGCGGGTCGTCGCAGATATACGCAAAGCGGTGTTTGACTGTGTGATCGGCATGTCGCCATCGTTTTACGAAAACATCATGACGGGCGAGGTTCTAAGCCGGATTACGACTGATACCACTTTGATCCTAAGTGTTATTGGATCGTCTGTTTCGATTGCGCTGCGCAACATGCTGATTTTTGTTGGTGGTCTCGTGTTGATGATGTTGACATCTGCAAAGTTGACGGCACTGGTGTTGTTGATTGTGCCCGCCGTTATCATTCCTATCCTTGTACTTGGCCGCCGTCTGCGGGTGATCAGTCGCGAGAACCAAGATTGGATTGCCGCATCTTCGGGTAGTGCGTCTGAGGCGCTGACCGCAGTGCAGACAGTACAGGCATTCACGCATGAAAAGATCAGCCGTCGTCAATTTTCTGATGTAACTGAGCAAAGCTATAATGCGGCTAAACGCCGGATTGCGACCCGCGCGGCGATGACGATGATTGTTATCTTTCTGATTTTCACTGGCGTTTTAGGCGTTTTGTGGATCGGTGCGAACGATGTCCGTGCTGACGTCATGAGTTCAGGTGCATTAATCCAGTTTGTGATCTACGCGGTGATGGTTGCGGGGGCAGTTGCGGCGCTTTCTGAAATTTGGGGCGAATTACAGCGTGCAGCAGGTGCGACCGAGCGATTGATCGAGTTGCTGCAAACGGTTGATAGTGTTCAGGATCAGGAGGTTCCACTCTCGTTGGCCAAGCCAGTGCGTGGGCGCATCCAGTTTGAGAACGTGACCTTTTCATATCCTGCGCGTCCTGCAGTTAAGGCGTTGGACGAGGTTGATCTGATGATTGAGCCGGGTGAGACTGTTGCATTTGTTGGTCCGTCTGGTGCGGGCAAGACCACAATTATTCAGATGATCCTGCGTTTTTATGATCCTCAAACGGGTCGTATATTGTTGGATGGTCACGCGCTGTCTGATCTTGGGCGTGACGCTTTTCGCGAACACATCGCGTTGGTTCCTCAAGATCCAGTTATCTTCGCAACTTCTGCACGCGAAAATATCCGCTTTGGTCGCCCTGACGCTACAGACGCGCAAATCGAAACGGCTGCAAAAGCTGCCGCTGCGCATGAGTTTATCCAAAGCTTGCCCGAAGGGTATGACAGTCCATTGGGCGAACGCGGTGTGATGCTGTCAGGTGGCCAAAAACAACGCATTGCGATTGCCCGTGCAATCCTGCGCGACGCCCCCGTTTTACTTTTAGACGAAGCCACGTCGGCCCTAGATGCTGAAAGCGAAGTTTTGGTGCAGGCCGCTGTTGATAGCCTAAGTGCGGATCGTACGACCTTAATCGTAGCACACCGTTTGGCGACCGT
>DLQI01000026.1 GCA_002478745.1 Rhodobacteraceae bacterium UBA7436
GTTAGATTTGTCTGACAGTACCGATTTTGTTGCCAGAGCGTTGTTCGAACAGAATTGATCGACGCGGCTTTCAGGTTTAGACAGCAATTAGACATTGCAAACCATACAAAGGCGGATCGGGCAGTGCGGCAATCAGAAAAACCAAACGTCATTCTCATTCTGGCTGACGACATGGGCTTTGCCGATCTGGGCTGTACCGGGTCTGAAATTCAAACCCCGAACATCGATGCGCTCGCACAGGGGGGGGCGATGCTCTCGGCGATGTACAACTGCGCCCGATGCTGTCCGACACGTGCTTCACTGCTGACAGGGCTTTACCCGCACAATGCTGGCGTTGGGCATATGGGGGCTAATTTGGGAACGCCTGCCTACCAAGGCTTTTTGCGCAATGACAGCGCAACGATCGCGGAACACCTCAGGGCTAGTGGTTATGCGACGCTAATGTCCGGAAAATGGCATGTGGCCGGTGACTTTGAGGCCCGCAACGTGGACAGTTGGCGGGTTGGCGATTTGGAACATCCTACCCCGCGCCAGCGCGGTTTTGACTGTTTCTACGGCATCATGGATGGTGCAACGCATTTCTTTTCCCCGCATTATATGCTGGAGGATGACAATCGGATCGAAACTGTCCCCGATGATTTCTACTTTACCGATGCGATCACCGATAAGGCCATCGGCATGATCGAAGGCGCGGTCGAGGATGAAAAGCCATTCTTTTTGTACCTTGCCCACACCGCACCGCACTGGCCGCTCCATGCCCACCCCGAAGACATCGCGCGGTATGATGGGATATATTCCAAGGGCTGGGATCATATCCGCACCGCCCGCCACGAAACAATGAACAGCAGTGGCGTGTTTCAGCGCGGCTGGAACATCTCTCCTCGCGACAACTCTGTGCATGGCTGGGCGCAAGAGGAAAACAAGGATTGGGAGGCCAGCAAAATGGCTACCTATGCGGCGATGGTCGACCGCATGGATCAATCTATCGGAACGCTGATCGCCGCGCTTAAACGGCTGGGGCAGTTTGATAACACGTTGATCATGTTCTTGTCCGATAACGGTGGTTGCGCCGAGTTTATGGCCGAAGATGGTTGGGCTAAATTCTATCCCGATCAAACCCATGACGGCAAACAGATCACCATGGGCAATGTCACAGGCCTACGGCCCGGAGACGCGCAAACCTTCCAGAGCTATGACAAACCTTGGGCCAACGTCTCGAACGTGCCTTTCCGGCTTTATAAGCATTACGTGCATGAGGGAGGCATTTCGACTCCGTTGGTCGTGCATTGGCCCGAAGGCTTCGCACCGCGCAGCGCCGCCCATGCACCCTGCCATGTTGTGGATATTCTACCCACTATTCTTGAAGCCACCGGTGCAGCCTACCAGGCTGAGGTGGGCGGGCATGAAATCCAGCCACTTCAAGGTGAGTCCCTGCTTAGGCTGTTTCAGGGCGCGGACTGGCAGCGCGAACAACCAATCTTTTGGGAACATGAAGGCAATGCAGCCATCCGGCTAGGGCAATTCAAGCTCGTGCGCCTGAACGACCGCCCATGGGAGCTTTATGACATCGAGGCCGACCGCACTGAGTTGACTAACCTTGCAGGGCGCAACCCGAAGCTTGAAACGGATTTAATACGCCAGTACCAGACATGGGCGGACCGCGTGGGCGTATTGGACTGGAACGAGGCTCTGCCAAAACTGCTTCAAGCGTGGAATTTGCAAACCCCCGATGGATGAAATTATGGTCAAGCTGGGTGCTGTCAGAATAATGAGAACCCGCATCAGATTTCTGAAGCAGGTTATATCTACGCGCTCAATAATTGACGTCATTTAGAGAGAGCAGCGGCGCGGTTCAGCTTGAAATTGAGGTGTGAGTAAAGGTGGCGTTCCTGCAGCCCCTCACAGTCAACCTTACCCCACGCCCAGCCCCTGTAACGCCTTAAGCGAACTAGGGCCGTCTCAGCAGGTAAATAGCATTACAGCCAGACAGGTAATCTCTGGCTCTTTTTAAAGTACCTGAATGGAGAGCGTTTTATCATACGGCGAGGTTACAAATTCACCCTGCCGGTCTCAAGAAATTTTGTCTGACAGAAACCCAAGGATAGACAACTTAGGCTGTTTATGCATAAAATGAACACATGTTCAGTTAATGCATAAACAAGTTAAGGCTAGTTAACCATTATCCTGAAGCTTAATTTTGATGGAGAATGAATGATTAATCACATTGGTCAAATTCCAGCAGCTGCCGCACTAAAGTTTTCAAATAAAGATGCTTTAGTGTTCGAAGGAAAAACCTTTTCTTTCAACCAAATCAATGACCTGGTTGAAAGAGCCGCAGGTGGTTTAAGCGATTTGGGCATAGTTCAAGGTGATACAGTAACTTTATATGCTGAAAACTCATGGGAATGGATCGTCAGTTATTACGCTATAGCAAGGCTTGGTGCTGTTATTAATCCGGTCAATACGATGCTGACCCCCAATGAAATTGAATATGTTGTTAAAGATTGTGGTGCAAAAGCAATTATTGCCTCACCAGAAAAAGTAGATGCAATTATACGCGTTAAAAATGTTTCAGATGTCAAAGACATCATCTCGTTTGGCGCCGATGTTGCCAATGGCGCAGTTTCTTTTGATGCGCTGATAGATGCCAATATTTTACCTCCCCAACCTGTGGAAATTGACCCCGCTGCCCTATCGACGATTGGCTATACATCAGGCACGACCGGACATCCAAAAGGTGCGATGCAATCCCACCGTGCCGTGATCACCAACGGCGCCATGACAAGCCAAATTCAGATGCGTGGTGCGAATGATTGTGTCGTAAGTGCGCTACCATGCCCACATGTCTATGCAAATGTGATTATGATGAGCATGATGATGTTTGGCAGTAAACTAGTGCTGCATCGTACCTTTGATGTTGATTTGGCGTTTGCGGATATCACAGCCCACAAAGCGACGATATTTGACGGCGTACCTGCAATGTACATGTTTATGCTCAATAGCCCAGCGATTAAAAGCGCTAATTTGTCGAGTTTAACACGCTGCTATGTTGGCGGTCAAACTATGCCGGTCGCCACGATGGAGGCAGTTGAAGTAGCCTTCAAAGTGCCTTTGATAGAACTTTGGGGCATGACCGAGATTGCCGGTCTTGGCTCAACACATCCACTTTACGGCAATAACAAGCACGGCTCGATTGGCTGCGCTTTGCCTTATTGCGAACTTCGGATCGCGGATCCAGAAGATGCGGCTAAAACTATGCCACTTGGAGAAGTTGGCGAATTGATGGTCAAAGGCCCTATCGTCATGATGGGCTACTTTAATGATGAAGAAAAAACCCGCGAAACGCTCGAGCCAGATGGTTGGCTTCATACGGGCGATCTGGGCACGATGGATCCAGACGGCTGTGTTTTTATTGTAGATCGAAAGAAAGATATGATCCTGACAGCTGGATATAACGTCTACCCTGCTGAAATCGAGCGCGTTTTAGCCGCACATCCCGCAGTGGCTCTAGCTGCCGTAGGTAAATTACCTGATGAAATCAAAGGGGAAATTGCAAAAGCGTATATTGTTCTGAAAACTGATGCCACCTGTACTGAGGACGAAATTATTACGTTTTGTCATCATAGCCTTGCAGCCTATAAATGTCCCCGTAAGGTGCAATTCGTTGATGACGTGCCTAAAACCAGCACAGGTAAGATTATGCGACGGGCGCTTCATACGCTAGACGCATTAGGCCACTAACAACCTGCTAGGTGCTGTCGGACGAATGAGAACT
>DLQI01000046.1 GCA_002478745.1 Rhodobacteraceae bacterium UBA7436
TAAGCTGGTGACACAGGCCAAGTCTAAGCTGCAGGCCTCAAATCATGCCCGCAACCGATCCCACGGCGGAGCAAACAGAAAGGCGACCCATGTCATACGCTGGCGCTGCTGACCCGAGGCCTTGCGAGGGGCGGCACGCCCCCCTTCGCCCCCCCCTGCGCGGGAAAAACCTGCACCAAAGAGCCGCTGACCAGTTTTGGCGCACAGCGGCAGAGAAGGCCGAGTCGCGCGCCAAGGCCGAGGCTGCTGGCATGCCTGCCTCGACCCTGCTGCGCGAAGCGCTTGGCCTAACCGAGGCCCGTAGAGGTGGTCGCAGGGTTTCGGACCAGTTGTTAAGGTGGATCGACTTGTGAAACAGATGACCCAAAATGACAAAACAAAAGAACCACTTGCCCGATTTTAAGGCCAAGGTTGCGCTTGGAACGAACTTCGAAGAAATGTCAATGGCGGAGTTATCGAAGAAGCGCGGCATCGATCTGACCCAGATCGGTACATGGAACCGTACAGCGATAGAGAACATGGCGACTGCCTTTAACCGCAAAAGTTCAGCGCCCGAACGGGTTAGTTCCGCTGACGTCGACCAGCTGCATTCCGAGACCGACTAGCTTGTTGTGGAATGGGATTTTTGGTCGATGCCTCGCAACAATTGCTCGGAACACGAGGCAAAAAATGGTGAGCGAAGATCATAAGCTGAGCCTGCGTCGGCAACGTGCGTTGCTGACGTTGTCGCGGTCAAATCTGTACCACTAGCCAAAGGGTGAGAGTGCCGAGAACCTGAGATTCATGAAAATAACCGATAAACAGTTCTTGGAGACGTCTTGGTAAGGATCGCGTCAGATGGCCCGGTATATGAAATGTAATGACTATAAATGCAGTCGGCATCGTGTGCGTCGTTTGATGCGTCTCATGCGGTTGGTGCCAATCTACCAGGAACCCAGCACCAGCAAGAAGCACCCGCAGCATAAGATATGGCCTTATCTGCTGAGGGATGCGGTCATCGGCCGCCCGAACCAAGTTTGGAGCGTAGGTATCAACTATATCCTTAAGCGATGTGGCTTTTTTATCTCGTGGCGATTTTGGATTGGTACAGCCGTAAGGTGTTGGCTTGGCGTCTATCAGACAGCATGGATGCCGACTTATGCGTGGAGGCTTTGAAAGAACCCCTCACCAAACACGGCAAGCTAGGAAGCTTCAATACCGATCAGGGCAGCTAATTTACCAGTGGCGCGTGGATCGACGTGCTGACAGTGGCAAAGATCAAGGTAAGTATGGACGGCAAGGGCGCATGGCGCGATAATCGGATGATCAAACGACTGTGGCGGTCGTTAAAAGATGAATGCGTTTATTTAAATGGCTTCGAGACAGGCTTAAAGATGCTAGCTGGGATCGGCAAATGACTGACCGATTACAACTCTGAACGCCGACATTCAATCCACGACATATTGACCCCGATGAAACATACGAAAGCAAAAAAGCACCAATGAAATTGGCAGCCTAACTGAAACCCTGATCTATCTTAACAAGGCTGCAAACTGGTCGAATAACTAGGCCCACCTCTGGTGAGTATCAGAACGCGATGATTGGTTTCAAAGGCAGCCGCCATCCTAAATCCGTGATCCTGTGCAGTGTTTTTCTATGTACGATATTTCGTATCGTGATCTGGAGGAGATTATGGCGGAACGTGGGTTCGAAGTTGAACATGCAACGCTGAACCATTGAGTGATAAAGTTCCCATCTTTGATTACTAAGGAAGCGCAAAAATGAAAGCGGAAGACTGCTGCATCCTGGCTCATGGACGAAACTTACTTCAATGTGAAAGGCAAGTGGAGCTACTACTATTGAGCCATCGACAAATTCGGAAAACCTTTGATTTTATGCTGTCGGTACGCTGGGATGAGGCGGCGGCAACCGCATTCTTTGCCCGTGCAATCGGGAACAATGGCTTCCCCGACAGGGTGGTAATCGACAAAAGTGGGGCAAATCTCGCTGGGCTGCAGACCGTGAATTGCCTTTTGCAAATGAACGGTTGGTTTTGGGAGAACGAAGTATTGCAGGTCAAATATTTGAACAAGATCCTTGAACAGGACCACAGGTTCATCAAAAATCTGGCCAAGAAAATGAAAGGATTGAAGTCCTTCAACTCAGCATCGGCAACACTGGAAGGCATCGAAGTCACGCACATGACCTATAAACGACAATTCAAGATGACGAGCCGATCCGCATTGCAGCAATTTGCGGCTCTCGCTGGATAACTGTGTCTAGCCAAACCCATGAATCCGTCGTCTGTCAGAATTTGCCAAAAAACCCCCACGGGCAACTTTTTAATATCGTGGCGATAGAAGCGCTCAATATGATTAAGTTGCTAAGGTGAGACCTCAGTCCAGATTGCGCTATTTGTTGCGCAAGTACTGCCGTAACCGCAGCCTATCTTCTTCTGTTGGTTCTATGCCTTTTTTGGATTTTATAAATGAAGCCGTAAAGACTTTTGGGTCTTCTGGATGCAATGTTATCAGGTCCTTGTGCGTATATTGCTACCACCCCGTTGCTAACAATCTCTTTATCAGCGGCTTATCAAAACGTTGGCGGACCAATTTGGCTGGAATTCCCGCAACTATCGCATACGGTTCGACATTACCTGTGACGATAGATCCCGCGGTGATGACTGCCCCAGTCCCAATATGAATTCCACTGCGCAATCGCACATCATCACCAGTCCATAAGTCATGACCAACCGTAACGGGGGCAACTCCGAGTTCAAAGTCTACGAGATGCTCGGACGTGTAAGAACTCGTGCTCCACTCGCGCAATTTTCGAGGACTGTAAAATACCGGACTGCTAAATACGCGATCCATAAGGTGCGTATTTTGAACAACTTTCAGGTTAGCACCGATTGAGCAGTAGCGTCCGATTTTACTGATTTCGCGCACGAATGAATGTAAGTAGCTGTAGGATCCAAGCGGCATAAATCCGGATCGAGAGGGATTTGTGACGGCCTCAAAACCAAAGGGCGATACTGGAACTTTAGTCGAAGCGGTGGGGTCGACATTCACGCGGATGCCGTTTTTAATAAGAAGGCGATATCCGGTGGGGTAAGGGTATCTGCCATGCAGCGAATCTTACTGCTGTGATTGTTATGTTGGCAACTGATAACTTGCGGCGGGTGACAAGATAAAAACCTCACCCAATACGACGTTTAGGGTGAGGTTATTGTTGGTTCAATCAGTGACGTTTAGGTTAGAATTATTGGCTAACATCTGCCAAGTATGCAGCAAAATCTTCCCCGCCTTTTTTTAATTTGAAGGACATTTTGGATTTTGCTTTTGGGTCATCCAAGGTATCGCGCAAGAACGCCTTCGGGTCTTTGACCCACTCAGCCAAAAGAATTTCATCCCAAATAAGCCCAGCTTCGCCTGCAGCGACGAGGTCTTTGGAGTACTTGAAACCATCTACTGATCCGGCTGTACGGCCAATCATTCCGTAAAGGTTTGGACCTGATTTCCCGCCCTTCGCCAAGACTTCACCGTCATCAGATGCGATCATGTGACAGGATTTGCATTTCTTGAATAGTTTTGCGCCGGCTTCTGCATCACCTGCTGAATGACCATCAGCGAAGGCAGGAGCACTGAGGCTCAAAGCGGCAATTGCTACAAGTGTACGGATCATGCTTTCGACTCCAATATGATTTCTCT
>DLQI01000135.1 GCA_002478745.1 Rhodobacteraceae bacterium UBA7436
CTCGTGCCGGCAACCGCCTTATGGACCGCCCGGAATATGCGTCCAAGCAAAAGCCATTGACCGCTACTGCGGAAACGACAGTGTTTGATGCGGTTTTGGATATGTCCAAGAAGAACTTTGGATCCGTCGTTGTAATTGATGATGAGCGCAAAATCTTGGGTGTTGTGACAGAGCGTGACGTGATGAACAAACTTGTGGCCAAAGGGTTGGATCCCAAAACCACGCTCTTGTCTGATATAATGACACCTGATCCGCGCATCGCGCGCGAGACCGACGACATGGTCGATTGGTTGCGCATCATGTCCAACGAACGTTTTCGCCGCTTGCCAGTGGTTGATGACGAAGGGCGCCTCAAAGCGGTATTTACCCAAGGTGATTTCGTTTCCTACACATGGCCGGACCTAATCTATCAAATGAAAGCGATCGCATCTGCGACTGTGTTCAAGAACTGGCCAATCGTTCTGATCGGCGGTGGTATCGGGCTTTACACACTGTTGATGGTGATTGTTTTACGCTCTGTCGGCTAAGGGCGACCTGTGGATGGCACATGGTAGACTTAGCGTTTCCAATTGGGCGAAGAAGGTCAGCTAATTCGTCTCTCAGCGTCAGTATTGCAAGGGGTGGCGGTTCATGCGGGGATCGCCAACAGCCCTTGCAATTTTACAGAATCTCGCATAATCACTCACTTGTCGAAAAGGCGGGTTAACCGTTGGGCAAGATATTTACGGGGTTCGGTTTTTTGCCGACCCTTTTTTGTATTTCCCGATGCCGAACCGTTCGACCAATGAAACCCCAAAGACCGGCGGAGACAACCGCACGGCCAGAATCAAATATGTAGATTAGGAAATAGACGCCACATGGCAAATATGATGGACGAGTTTGAAGCACTTTTGAATGAAAGCTTCGAAATGGACACCCCAGAAGAGGGTTCCGTTGTTAAAGGCAAGGTTATCGCGATTGAAGCGGGCCAAGCTATTATCGACGTAGGCTACAAGATGGAAGGCCGCGTCGACATTAAAGAATTCGCAGATCCCGGTGAAGCTCCAAAAATCGCTGCTGGCGATGTTGTTGAAGTATTCCTCCGTCAGGTCGAAAACTCTAAAGGCGAAGCTGTAATCTCTCGTGAGATGGCTCGTCGTGAAGAAGCATGGGATCGTCTTGAGACTGCCTACGCTGGTGAAGCACGCGTTGAAGGCGCGATCTTCGGCCGCGTTAAAGGTGGATTTACAGTTGATCTTGGCGGCGCAGTTGCGTTCCTTCCAGGCTCGCAAGTTGACGTTCGCCCTGTGCGTGACGCAGGCCCATTGATGGGTCTTAAGCAACCATTCCAAATCCTTAAAATGGACCGTCGTCGTGGCAACATCGTTGTTTCTCGTCGTGCTATCCTTGAGGAATCACGTGCAGAACAACGCGCTGAAGTTATTGGCAACCTTACTGAAGGCCAAAACGTTGACGGTGTTGTTAAGAACATAACTGAATACGGTGCGTTCGTTGATTTGGGCGGCGTTGACGGCTTGTTGCACGTCACTGACATGGCATGGCGTCGTGTGAACCACCCATCTGAAATCCTGACAATCGGTGAAACGATCAAAGTTCAGGTTATCAAGATCAACAAAGAGACACACCGTATCTCCTTGGGCATGAAGCAATTGCAAGAGGATCCATGGGATCTGGTTGCTGCGAAATACCCACTTGAGTCTACACACACTGGTCGCGTGACCAACATCACTGATTATGGCGCATTCGTTGAGCTAGAAGCAGGCGTTGAAGGTCTTGTGCACGTTTCTGAAATGTCTTGGACTAAGAAGAACGTACACCCAGGCAAAATCGTATCTACGTCTCAAGAAGTCGAAGTTATGGTTCTGGAAATCGACGGCACCAAGCGTCGCGTATCTTTGGGTCTGAAACAGACACAGCGCAACCCATGGGAAGTGTTTGCAGAAACGCACCCTGAAGGCACTGAAGTCGAAGGCGAAGTCAAAAACATCACTGAATTCGGTTTGTTTGTTGGCCTTGAAGGCGACATCGACGGCATGGTTCACTTGTCCGACCTATCATGGGACGAACGTGGCGAAGACGCGATCCAAAGCTACCACAAGAACGACGTGGTTCAGGCTGTTGTATCCGAAGTTGACGTTGAAAAAGAACGCATCTCCTTGTCTATCAAAGGCATGGGCGGCGACAAATTCGCAGAAGCAGTGGGCGGCGTTAAGCGCGGCTCCATCGTAACTGTGACAGTGACAGCCATCGAAGAAGGTGGTGTTGAGTGCGAATATGAAGGCATGAAATCCTTCATCCGTCGTTCCGACCTGTCCCGTGACCGTGCAGAGCAGCGCCCAGAGCGTTTCTCAGTTGGTGACAAAGTGGACGTACGTATCACTAACGTCGACGCAAAAACACGCCGCTTGGGTGTCTCCATCAAAGCACGTGAAATTGCTGAAGAAAAAGAAGCCGTTGAACAGTATGGTTCATCTGACTCAGGCGCATCCTTGGGCGATATCCTTGGTGCAGCTTTGAACACCGGCGACGAATAAGCCTAATCGCTTAACGTTTTAAGATTGGGCCCCGCAGGCGACTGCGGGGCCCCTTTTTGTTTTTAAGCTAGGACGGTGATCCCACTGCCGTATTCAGCCTTAGGTGATCGTTTCTTAAATCAAAACGGTATCCAGATTTCTTGGCGTTAGGTGTTTTGTTGTGAACAGTCACACTTATTGGTTGTCGCCAACTTATATCTATGCGAGAATTTCCACAATTTAGGGTGGGATTATTTATGCTTGGACTTATTATATTACCGATGTTGTTGGGCGCTGCGTTTTTTTTGAAAATGATGGAAATGAATCTGAAGACCCAATTGGTCAACCAAGTTCAGAAGAACCGGTTCAAACTGATCCAGAAGAGAACGGCGATCTGGTCCAGCTCGACCGGAACGACACGCGATACAGTGGATCGGATGCAGCTGTCGAAGTTCGCGGCAATAATCTAGATAATATAATCCGTGCAGGCGGTGGTGACGATACAGTCGTTGCAGAAGGTGGTGATGATCGGGTCGACGGAGATGCCGGTGATGATACCCTTTACGGTAGAGATGGTGATGATGTGGTCTTTGGCGGCACAGGCGACGATCGCATCTTTCTTGGTATGGGTGATGACGTTTCTAGCTGGACCGCAGAAAATGGACCATCGGATATGTTCGGTGATGACTTCGTTCGCGGTGGTACTGGTGATGATTGGGTTTTAGACAACTTTGGTTCTAACCAATTGATGGGCGATGTTGGCAACGACACCTTGGTCGCCGTCGACGGTAACAACGCTGCGTATCAAAGCGTATCCGAAGCTGATTTTGGTACCACGGACACTCTAGAAGGTGGCGCTGGCAATGACTTCTTAGTTGGCGATGATGGCGATATACTGATTGGTGGTACGGGCAATGACGAATTTGGCGTCGATGTGGACTTCTCAAGGGACCAAGCGGTCGCTGAGATCAAAGATTTTGCCGTCACTGACGATGTCTTGTCCGTCTTTAGCAACGCAGCCACGAGCGATGAAGAAATCGCATTTGCTTTTGATGCGGCGAGAGGTGGCGTTATTGCTTCGGTTGCATCTGAAGAGGTCGCAATTCTTGAGGGATTGGTAGCCGATGATATTGCCAATATCACGACCACGTTTTTCCATTACGACGAAGCTGGACTTACCGGGGGTTACAGTGAAGTTGAAGGTGGTGTTGTGAACATGCTTGCTGCTCAAATCCCGTACACTGGCACAGTTGCTGGCGTAGAGGTTCAAGCCAACGCATTGAACAACACCATCAACGCGGGTAGCGGCAATGACACTGTTGTCGGCCTTGATGGTGATGATCTGATCTCAGGTGATGCAGGCGACGATGTGCTTTACGGTAACAATGGCGTGGATAGTGTCGTTGAGGGTGATGGGGATGACCAAATATTCCTTGGTGACGGAGACGATGTGTCCGGTAGCTCCGAGCTGGCAGATGCGTCGCAGATGCTTGGCGACGATGTTATTCGTGGTGGTGCGGGCTTCGATGAAATCGTTGACCATCTGGGCGCAAATCAACTGTTTGGGGATCAAGGTGCTGATGTACTTGATGCGACAGACGGTATCGTTGCTGCGGATCCAACCGCATCCATTGCTGATTTTGGCACTGCCGATACGCTCAATGCCGGCGCGGGCGCAGACACTCTGATCGGTGATGATGGCGATACGATGATCGGTGGAACAGGGACTGACAACTTCACTGCCATTCGTGATTTCACGCGGGTGCAAGCCGCAGTTCAAGTTGTTGATTTTGACGTAAGCGAAGATGTCTTAACCGTTTCACAAAACACACCAACGGACGTGATTGAGTTTACGTTTGATGCTGCACAAAATGGTGTTGTTGCAACCGTTGCAGGGCAAGCAGTGGCTGTTCTACAGGGATTAGATGCTGCGGACATACCGAACATCTCGGCTGCGTTTGTGCCTGATGCTTAAGCTCCTTCCGCAGCAGTACTTGTGCCAGCTGTGACAACTACGGTTCCAATGTTACAAGATCTGTAGTTCTGCAAGTTTCTTAGGCTGAACTAAAGTGTTAGCGGCGAATCGTAGGTCCAGTTGCTGAAGTTTCAGGCAAAACTTTGCCAACTGGGCCAAAACGCTCGACCAAATAGGGCTGAAATACCCAAAGATACGTACGAAAGTCATGTTTTTCGAAGTGATGTCTATTCAGTTTTCGATAAACGTGCCTATAATCATCTGAATCGCATTCAATACCCTGGGGGATATCTAATGATCCGATCTGAACTGATACAGAAAATTGCGGACGAAAACCCACATCTTTACCAACGTGATGTTGAACGCATCGTGAATACGATCTTTGACGAAGTCACATCAGCGATGTCGCGCGGTGATCGTGTCGAACTTCGCGGTTTTGGTGCATTTTCGGTAAAACAACGCGATGCGCGTGTAGGCCGTAACCCTCGTACTGGCGAAACTGTAAGCGTCGAAGAAAAACACGTCCCGTTTTTCAAGACAGGTAAGTTACTTCGTGATCGTCTGAACGGGAACGCCTAAAAGATGCGCTATATTCGTTATGCTTGCATCGCGACCTTTGCGGTTGCATTGATTGCTGTTGCTTTGGCCAACCGCACTGTTGTCACCCTCAAGGTATTGCCTGATGAGATTGCCGGTCTGTTTGCAGTAAACCCATCGATCAACATACCGCTTTTTGTCGTGATTTTCGGTGGACTCATTGCGGGTCTCTTGGTTGGTTTTGTATGGGAGTGGTTCCGCGAGCATTCAATGCGCGCTGAAGCCTCCAAATCAAGCCGCAACGTGCGTCGCCTTGAGCGCGAGATCGCACGTATGAAAGGCCAAAACGCTGATAGCCAAGATGACGTTCTAGCCTTGCTAGACAAAGCCAGCTGATCTGAATGTCTAAATCTGTAGCGGTAAAAATCTGCGGTTTGACGCAGCCAAGCGAGGTTCACGCGGTTGCACAGGCTGGCGCGACCTATTGCGGCTTTGTCTTTTTCCCTAAATCACCACGCAACGTGTCCTTTGAGCAGGCTGCAGCAATGGCTGTTGAGGCCCCCGTTGGTCTGGGCAAGGTTGCGTTGACGGTGAATGCTGACAATGCGTTCCTCGATGCGCTGACGGCACAAGTGCCCCTAGATATGCTGCAGTTACACGGTTCTGAAACGCCAGAGCGGGTTTTGGAAGTCAAAGCCCGTTATGGCTTGCCGGTAATGAAAGCCGTTGGCGTTTCCGGTGAAGCTGATTTACCGGCTCTTGACGCTTATCAGCAGGTTGCAGATCAAATTCTTGTGGATGCGAAGCCACCTGGAAATGGCGATCTACCTGGTGGCAATGGGCTAACGTTTGATTGGCGTCTGGTCTCTGGTCGTCGGTGGATCGTGCCATGGATGTTGGCAGGTGGTTTAACGCCAGAAAATGCCGCCGAAGCGATCAGAATGACGGGCACGCGCCAGTTGGATCTTAGCTCTGGGGTGGAAAGCACACCAGGCGTCAAAGATCCCGCGATGATCCGCGCGTTTATGGACGCTTCCCAAGGCGTTTCCAAGATCCCAACCTTATAATTTCAGTACGGGATTGGGGGTGCGGTGCGGTGTCCGCTTTACGCGTCCCAATCCATAAGCTACATCCGAATGAAGCGAAGTGGAGCACTCAGATGAACGACCTTTTCAATTCTTTTATGACTGGACCTGATGAGCAGGGACGGTTTGGTGATTTCGGTGGACGTTTCGTCTCTGAGACCTTGATGCCATTGATCCTTAGCCTTGAGGAAGAATACGAAAAGGCGAAGACGGACGACAGTTTTTGGGCAGAGATGGATTTCTTGTGGAAGCACTATGTGGGTCGTCCAAGTCCACTGTATCATGCTGAACGCCTGACCAAACATCTTGGCGGTGCCAAAGTCTACATGAAGCGCGACGAGCTAAACCACACTGGCGCGCACAAGATTAACAACGTGCTGGGCCAGATCATTCTGGCTCGCCGCATGGGCAAAAAGCGCATTATCGCTGAAACGGGCGCTGGTCAGCACGGCGTCGCAACGGCGACAGTCTGTGCAAAATTTGGCCTACAGTGCGTGGTCTATATGGGCGCGCATGATGTTGAGCGTCAGGCACCAAACGTATTCCGTATGCGCTTGTTGGGTGCCGAAGTTATCCCTGTGACTTCAGGTCGTGGCACGTTGAAAGACGCCATGAACGATGCGTTGCGTGACTGGGTGACGAACGTTGACGATACATTCTACTGCATCGGTACTGTAGCTGGTCCACACCCGTACCCTGCAATGGTCCGTGACTTCCAATCAATCATTGGCAAAGAAGTCCGCGAACAGATGATTGAAGCCGAAGGTCGTCTACCAGATACTTTGATTGCCGCAATTGGCGGTGGTTCAAATGCGATGGGCCTGTTCTTCCCGTTCCTTGACGACAAAGAAGTGAACATCATCGGTGTCGAAGCTGGCGGTAAAGGCGTGAATGCCAAGATGGAGCACTGCGCTTCATTGACGGGGGGACGCCCAGGCGTGCTACACGGCAACCGTACGTACCTTTTGCAAGATGATGATGGCCAAATCCTCGAAGGCTTCTCTATCTCTGCTGGTCTAGACTACCCAGGTATCGGACCAGAGCACGCATGGTTGCACGAAATCGGCCGTGCGAAATATGTATCGATCACAGACGTCGAAGCGCTAGAGGCATTTCAACTTTGCTGTACTCTGGAGGGCATCATCCCAGCGCTTGAACCATCCCACGCGCTTGCGCACGTAATGAAGCTGGCACCAACATTGCCTGCGGATCATATCCTGTGCATGAACATGTGTGGTCGTGGCGACAAAGACATCTTCACCGTCGCACGCGCACTAGATTTTGAAATGGGCGAATTTGTATGAATCAACATCGCATTGAATTAGTAAAGGCACCTCGAGTGAGGTGCCTTTTTTCGTTGCTGCCCTAAGGGGTTTGATCGCTGTATTGCGTCAATATGCGCAAGGGCACCGTCTGCAATGCGCGTTTGTGGGTCGCGGCCAAATTGACCCTTGGGGCGCATCCCTCATCATGGGCTTGCAGGAAACGGCTGGCGCATAAGCACCACGCGTCACCGGCTTTGAGCCCTTGAAACCCGAACTCTGGGCGTGGTGTGCTTAGATCATTGCCGACATATTTTGAATAAGCCAGAAATTCTGCAGTCATCACAGCGCAGACAGTGTGGCTGCCTTGGTCTTGGACGCATGTGTTACAGTGTCCATCACGGAAGAACCCAGTAACTGGATCAACCCCGCATAGGCCAAGTTGAGTGCCAAGGACATTTACGCTTTCTTCAGGTTCCATGCTCAATCCTTTACCATCGAGGTTTGTTGCTTGAGCATAACCTAGTTTGCGGGGATGGCTTCGCCAATATTTAAAAATTGTCACAAACGCAGGGTCAGTTGGAGTGACGCCAATCAACCCATCGCCCGTGAAAATCAACACGACCCAAGTGTAACGTCGAGTCGCCGGGCCACAAATGCAACGTCAGAGCTGCTCCAACGCCACCAGTGGCGTCTCCATCGTTCTCCATTGATAACCACGCCAAAGGCGTTTCAGCCGTCGCACGCGCCCCTGCTTGTTCAATCAGCTCAAGGCCACGTGCTTGGGATGAGTTCGGAAAATACTGCCATGCAACGGTATTCTGGATCAGATGCAAATGCCCTTTACGTGGATTTGCCAACCGCGTTTCCAACCAATCAATTGCATCACCCTTTTCAACCTCGACATTTATGGTGGCCGCCGCAGCTTTGGTCAGGGTCAATCGGTAGGGTTGATCCGCCCACAAATATGAGGTGAGGCGCAACAGGTCAGGCGCAAGGCGCGGGTTCAGTGGATTAAGGTCTACACCCGCCCTTTCAGCAATATTGATCGAATTGGAGGGGGGAAGGGACCCTGTCCAATCGGGGCTCAAAGTTAACGCAGGCGTCTGTGGGCCAGTGATCTGTCCCGCAATGTCCAAGGCATAATGATCCCACATCAGGTTCAGGCCCGCACTTGCCCCGAGTTCTGACAATACGATTGGGCGCTGGAAATGTTCGAGCGCAACCTGTGCACCAGCGATTAGCGCGGCAGAGCGACGAACCTCATTGGTTTGTGGGGGGCTTTGGGTCCATTCAAGCATGAAATCTTCATGTGCGACAAGGGCATGTGAAACCGCAACTTCTAGGGCGCTATGGTTAAACGTGTTTGGTGGGTACGCGGCAATCAACGCGTCCGATTGACCTGTGGGAACCAAAGCATGAAGCCCACCGGCAATACGCAATGGTAACGAATGGCCAACGGGACCGATGTCGCCTGTATAGGCAGCCATCGCTTTGCCTAATTTGGTGTCCGATTGCCAGTTCTCTGAAAGTATGCGCAGCAATTGACCCATGAATGGGGAGTCTAGCCGTTCACATGAAACAGCTTGATCTTCAAAGGCTGCGCGTAAGGTCATTTAAAGCGATCCATCAGCTTTTGCATCGCGGATCTGCTGTCAGTGTCTGGCGCAGGTTCGACAGGTTTCTTTTTCGGTCGCTCTGTCACAACCTTTTCTGGCGGACGTTTGCCTGTACTTGGACGGGGCGGTGCAACGCGAAGGGCAACCGCATTCATAAACTTGGGTGGATCACCCGCGGCCAAAGATGGGGCTCCATCTGCGCAACCGCGCAGCACGTCATCCAACCAATCTTGTTCTGCTTTGGCAAAATCACTTAGCACAAAACCCGCAACACGATCTTTATGACCAGGATGACCAACGCCCATTCGAATACGACCGTAATCTGCGCCAATATGGGCATGGATTGACCGCAGGCCATTGTGCCCTGCATGACCACCAGACATCTTGAAACGGATTTTTCCGGGGGCAAGATCCAGTTCATCATGGAAAACGACAACATCTTCAGCGTCAATTTTGTGAAACTTCATCGCGGCCGCAACAGATTGACCAGAATTGTTCATGAAGGTTTCGGGCTTTAGCAAAACCGTGCGATCAGACCCGAACCTGCCTTCTGTTACCAGACCTTGGAACTTTTGTTTCCATGGGCCAAATCCGTGATCTGAGGCAATCATATCGAGGGCCATAAACCCAATATTGTGGCGGTTACAGGCGTATTTCGCGCCGGGGTTTCCCAATCCAACAATCAACTTCATGGCGTTCCCTCAATTCATACCTGTCTTTGTGGCAGACTAGCACAGGCAACAACCAGACCTCCACCACAGCGCCTACATCTTTTGATGAAACGAAAAACGGGGCCCCAAAAAGGAGCCCCGTTTCATTACCTCAAACTCTTGCGAGTTGGGTTTAGCTTTCTGCAGGTGCTTCCGCTTCAGCTTCTGCTTCATCGTCGTCACCAGCAGAGCGAAGGCTCGATGGTGCGGAGATGTTGCCAACAACAAAGTCACGGTCGATCGTGGCTTTTGCGCCTTCTGGCAATTTGATGGATGAGATGGTGATGGTGTCGCCAACTTCCAAACCAGTCAAATCAACAGTCAACGCATCAGGGATATCGCCAGCAAGAACGTTTAGTTCAATTTCTGGACGCACAACGGACAATAGGCCACCGCGCTTGATACCTGGGCATTCGTCTTCGTTGATGAACTCAACTGGGATGAACAGGTTGATTGTTGTAGTGCGCTTTAGGCGCATGAAGTCGACGTGTGTTGGCAAGTCTTTAACAACATGGCGCTGAACGTCGCGGCAGATAACGCGAACGTCGTCTTGGCCTTCAACTTTCAGGTTGAAAAGCGTGGACTTAAAGCGGCCAGCTTTCAACATTTTCAGCAATTTGTTGAATGGGATGTTGATCGGTTGTGGATCAACGTCGCCACCAAACACAATGCCCGGTACCATGCCATCGCGGCGTGCCTGACGAGCGGCGCCCTTGCCTGTCCCCGTACGTGCTAGAACTTCAAGATCAGGGATCTCTCCAGCCATAATAATTCTCCAATGTTTTAAGGGCAGGACGCCTCCAAGGCTGTCGTCCCGCGTGAAGTGGCGCGTATAGACCGGATTCGCATCTGAGAAAAGCGCTTTTTAACTGCGCTGTCACTTGTGGTGGGGCATGCTCTCTGGCACCACTCGGATATGGGTATATTGAACGATCTTTATCTATCACGCAAACCGCTTGCAGGCTTCACTGTGATCGGCATGGCATGGGCGGCATATTTCGCGCAAATGCCTGTTCTTAAAGCAGGTTTAAGCGTTTCAGACGCGACTTATGGCTTGATCGTTTTGGTGTCGTCACTTGGTGCGGTTGCCGCAATGTTTCTTGCGCCACTCACCCAGCGTCTGGCTGGATCGTTCGCTTTGGTTTTCGCAGCCCTCGCAATTGCGGCGGGTTTCATGTGGGTTGGGGTCGCGTCTAATGCGATCACCTTTATGATCGCTCTTGCGATTGCTTCTGCAGGATCCGGGATCATCGACGTTTTGGCGAATGCCCGCATCGCTGGAATTGAAGCGCATCACAAGCGGCCATTGATGAACCTCAACCATGCGGCTTACTCGTTTTGTTATGCTGGTGGTGCGCTGTTAACAGGTCTTGCACGCGAATCCAGTTGGACACCGATCCAGGTATTTTCGGTACTGACCATCGCGATCGTTGGGCTGGGGTTTGTGATGTATGGGCCTGACCTTTATCAAGAGGAGGACGCGGAAACCTCCAGCTCTGGAAACCTACCTGTTGGATTGATCTGGGGTATTGGGTTGATCGTATTCATTGCCTTTTTGGCGGAATCCTCCACAGAGGGGTGGTCTGCGCTGCACATCGAACGCACCCTTGGTGGCGGTGCTGGAGAAGGCGCGCTTGGACCTGCATTCCTTGGACTGACAATGGGAATAGGAAGGCTTGGTGGGTACGTCTTAACGCGATACCTTTCCGACATGGTCTTGATTGCACTGGCCTGTTTACTGTCGGCTATCGGCATTGGAGTTGCAGCTGGGGCTGGAACCGTTGGGGCGGCTTATATAGGTTTCGCACTGGGTGGACTGGGCATGTCTGTTGTCGCACCCACCGCATTGGCGTTGATCGGACGGGTTGTGCCACGCAAGCTGCGCACATTGGCGATCAGTCGGGTAACCGTGATCGGCTATTGCGCATTTTTCATGGGGCCTTCTTTGATGGGCTTTGTATCCCAAGGGTTTGGGTTGGCCGCATCATTCTTTACAGTCGCAGTGCTATTGGCGGTCGTGACTGCGATCTTGATTCCGATGCTATCAATTAAGCTGCGCACCCCAAGTAAAGATGCCGCGCCTTAGACGCGGGGGTTGTGCAAATAGCCATTGGAAGCCATCAGCCTGTCGTATAGTGCGAATTCATGCTCACGAGCAGCGCGTAAAAACACCTCAACGTCAGGCGACAAAGTTGTGTCGGCATCTTCAGAGACGTTCTTTTGTTTGAAAACAAACTCCTCACCAAAATGCTCTGACAGGAACCTGTGCAACAACTCCATCTTTTCATACGCAAACAAATGCGAGACCAGCAATTTTCTACGATTGGATGTGAGGAAGTTAAGTTGACTGCCAATTGCTGCAAACGCTGGTGGTTCATCTTCAATCACTGCTAAGACAAATTCGTCAAAGCTGATGCCAACCGTACTGCGTTCTGGATAGGCCTCATCCACGTTTTTGCGATACCGGTACCAGCTGGCTATCTGATCAATGGGATCGCGCATAACCGCAAACGGCTTTGGGTTCATGTCATAAGCGTTTCTTAGAAACGGGCTGATCTTTGTACGAAACCGCAATGCTGTTGTGTGCTTGCGTTGCTTTGCAAAAATGACATCGGCTTTAGGGCGCAAAGCCATTTCAATAGCTGTCGTGCCCGTTTTTGGAACGGCCAAGAAGACAAGGTTTTGTTCTGAGAAGACTAACATGAGACGGTGTTTACATCGACCTTTCAGGCGTTTCTAGCCCCAACTTATTCCTGCCAGCGACCCTCAAAGTCTTCGGGAATAAGCAGGTTGTGACGCCCTAAATCTTCGACATTGGTTTCACCACACAACGCCATTGTTGTATCGAGTTCGCGGTGAATGATGTTGAGGGCAGATGTAACCCCGGCTTCGCCCATCGCGCCAAGTCCGTAGATATAGGCGCGCCCGATATAAGTGCCCTTAGCCCCCATCGCCATCGCCTTAAGGACATCTTGACCAGAGCGAATACCACTGTCCAAATGGACATCAATCTTGTCGCCAACAGCTTCCAGAATGGAAGGCAGGGCGCGAATGGAAGATAAGGCACCGTCCAATTGGCGCCCCCCGTGGTTGGATACGATAATCGCATCCGCGCCAACCTTTAGGGCCATCTTGGCGTCTTCTGCATCCAAGATACCTTTTAGGATAACCTTGCCACCCCATTGTTCTTTAAGCTTTGCAATCTTGTCCCAATCCAAACTTGGATCAAATTGCTCTGCGGTCCATGACCCAAGGCTTGAGGTGTCGCTGATGCCCTTAACGTGACCCACGATATTGCCAAATTCGCGGCGTTTGGCACCCAACATTCCGATGCCCCATGACCATTTGGTGGCAAGGTTTGCCATGGTCTTAAGGGTCAATTTCGGTGGGGCACTTAGACCATTTTTCAAATCTTTATGGCGTTGGCCAAGAATTTGAAGATCAAGGGTTATGACCAAAGCGGATACATTCGCATCCTTTGCGCGTTGGATCAGGCGGCTGATGTAGTCATTGTCGCGCATTGTATAAAGCTGAAACCAAAACGGTTTTGTCGTGGCGGCGGCGACATCCTCGATCGAATTGATCGACATCGTGCTCAAGGTATAAGGAACGCCAAAGGCTTCGGCGGCGCGGGCTGCTTTGATTTCGCCGTCCGCATGTTGCATGCCTGTTAGCCCAACAGGAGCCAATGCGACAGGCATAGCCACGTCTTGACCGATCATCTGGGTCGCAGTGCTGCGTCCCGTCATATCAACGGCTACGCGCTGGCGCAGGCGGATTTGATCAAAATCAGTGGTGTTTTCCCGAAAGGTCTGCTCGGTCCAACTGCCTGATTCAGCATAATCATAAAACATCCGTGGGACACGGCGTTCGTGTAGACGTTGGAGATCTTTGATGTTGGTAATGACCGGCATGTTCCACCCTCAGCGTTGCATTCCCTTTTGGTAGCAACTGCTGAGCGGGCTCGCAACTTTGATTTACGGCTTTGGGAGATTGGCCGCTGTCGGTTTAGGCGCGGTGCGCACCGTCTGACAGTGTTTTCACAAAGGCAAGAACATCAGCAACGCTTTCGCCCGCACCGATTTTGCTCACAATTGCACTGCCCACAACCGTACCATCGGCAACTGCGGCAATTGCCTCGGCTTTTTCTGGGGTGTTTACACCAAAGCCAACAATTACAGGCAGGCCAGACGCTTCTTGGATGCGCGCAACCTCGGGGCCAACATTGGTCGCTTCAGCTTCCGCCGCGCCCGTGATGCCGTTGATCGAAACGTAATACACGAAACCAGAGGTATTCTGCAAAACGCGAGGTAGGCGTTTGGCATCCGTTGTTGGTGTTGCAAGGCGGATAAAGTTCAATCCAGCCGCTTGGGCAGGGATGCACAATTCCGTGTCTTCTTCTGGTGGCAGATCCACAACGATCAATCCGTCAATCCCAGATTCTTTAGCATCGACTAGGAATTTGTCGACGCCGCGGCTGTAGATCGGGTTGTAATACCCCATCAAAACGATTGGCGTCGTGTCATCGGTTTCGCGAAACTTGGCAGCCAACTCAAGGGTGCGCGTCAGGGTCATGCCGACCTCTAGCGCACGCTGTCCGGCCAACTGAATGGTCGGGCCATCGGCCATTGGATCGGTGAACGGCAAACCAAGTTCGATAATATCAACACCAGCAGCGGGCAAACCCTTCACGATCTCAAGAGATGTGTCAAAGTCAGGATCCCCAGCCATCACATAAGACACAAACGCCTTCTTGTTGGCGGCTTTCAGTTCAGCGAATTTTGCGTCGATACGTGTCATGTTATGGCCTTTTGCAGATTGGTCCGTCTGCAATGCCAATTCTGGGACAAGAAATCAATCGCAATAGCGCGGCCAACTGCACAGGGCAGCGACTGTGTATATCAACATGCATTTCCACCACGAAGCTTGCACCGCGTTGATAGGGGCACTAGAAGCGGCGAAAACCAGTATATGCAACGCGCAGGAGAACATCATGGGTTTCAAAATGGGCATCGTCGGCTTGCCAAACGTGGGCAAATCCACGCTTTTCAACGCTTTGACAAAAACCGCCGCTGCACAGGCTGCGAACTTTCCGTTCTGCACCATTGAACCCAACGTAGGTGAAGTGGGCGTCCCTGATGCGCGTCTTGATAAATTGGCTGCAATCGCCAGTTCTAAAACGATTATTCCAACACGCATGACCTTTGTGGACATCGCGGGCTTGGTCAAAGGCGCGTCAAAAGGCGAGGGCCTTGGCAACCAATTCCTTGCAAACATTCGCGAAGTTGACGCCATCGCCCACGTTCTGCGCTGCTTTGAAGACGGCGATGTGACCCATGTTGAGGGGCGCATTGATCCAGTTTCAGACGCCGAAACGATTGAAACCGAGCTGATGCTGGCCGATATCGAATCCCTTGAGAAGCGTTTGCAAAACATGGGCCGCAAGGTCCGTGGCGGTGACAAGGACGCAGTGGATCAAGAACGCCTGATGAAAATGGCACTAGAAGCATTGGAAGATGGCAAACCTGCCCGCGTTCTAGAAATCGACGAAGACGACGCAAAACAATGGAAGATGCTGCAACTGCTGACCTCCAAACCTGTGCTTTATGTTTGTAACGTGGGTGAGGCTGAAGCGTCTGAAGGAAATGGCCACTCGGCTGCAGTGGCCACAATGGCCGCGGCCCAAGGGAACAGCACTGTCATCATCTCTGCTCAGATCGAGGAAGAGATCAGCAAGCTAGAGCCAGAAGAAGCCACCATGTTCCTTGAGGAAATGGGACTAAACGAATCTGGCCAAGATCGCCTAATCCGGGCAGGCTACGCACTGCTGCACCTTGAAACCTACTTTACCGTAGGGCCAAAAGAAGCCCGCGCATGGACGATACCCGAAGGGACAACCGCACCAAAAGCCGCTGGCGTGATCCACGGTGACTTTGAAAAAGGGTTCATCCGCGCCGAAACCATCGCCTATGATGACTTCGTGACCTTGGGCGGTGAACAACCGTCCAAAGAAGCTGGCAAAATGCGGGCCGAGGGCAAAACATACATCGTCAAAGACGGCGACGTGCTGCACTTCTTGTTTAATAATTAAGCAATCAGGTGATCGCGGCCCGACGGGCTGAGATCATGTCACTTTGCCCTTCCAGCACGGCTAAATAATAGCTGGCTCCGGTTTTCTCGAATTCCGGATGCGCAGAATCCGCATATCCCTGCGCCCCGTCCAAATGTATCGACAAACCGTTCATATCAAAAAACGCCTGATCGACATCATGCGCACGTCAAACAGGGCGCAATTTGATTTTGATCCGCGCGAATTTGCGGAAAGCCCACAGGCAGCACCGTATAAACCCTCTGAAGCGGGGCACTTTGCTTGGCATTCAGATATTGGCCTTGGGGTTGCCGCTGGCCAGCGCAAACTGACCGTTGTTTTATAGTTAAGTGAACCCGGCAGTTATGAAGTTGGAAACCTAGAAATCATGCCCAGTGCGCAGGTGTTATTCGCTAACCTCGCCTAAGACTGCGTGAGTGTGTTTCCCAGTTTCTCTTTACATCAGGTCACACCGGTGACGACCAGAACATGCCACTCGATCACGGTTTGTGCGCATGAGCCTGCATTTCGCTAGGACAGGGCAGCTCCTATCTAGGCTGGGGCAGGTTGAGCGTTACGTTGCGGGACTCGCAAACAAACGGCAAGTTTGACCAACAGTTAAGTTAGCACCGCATAAGCACCAGTCAGCAACGGGGCGCAAATCAAACCAACAACAAGCGCGGCACGAAAATGGCCCCAGCATGTGGCCCAATCCAAAGTTCTCTTTTGGATGGCAATGTGTTCGGCTGAGAAAGAAAGGTTTGACGGTTGTTTGGTAAGTTCGATTGCCATCCGAAGTAGGCTGACTGATCTTTGCGTCAAGATAGCACCCAGTCCAACGGTAATATGGACGAGCGTGGGAACTAATGTGGTCATTGCCATCAAGTACAACGCCACACCGGTTCTGGGGTCTTCTTGCACACCAGTCCAGTAGGCCCGCAAATCGAGCGGAACAGTCGTTGGGCTGATCCAACCCCAAAATGCCAATATAGCCCACAACAAGACAATCAGCCCGATAAAGCAAAGCACCGCCAGACATAGATCGACAAATATCCGAACGAGAACCTGCCAAGGTTGCGGCCGGCTTGCGAATGTTCTTTTTAGGAAAGCAAATGTGATCCAAAGAGAGAGCATGTCAGTGCCCGCGTTCAGGAGGGGAAGGAAGGCGTAAAGCAATAAATGCAGCGTCGCGATTTCTATATCACCAACGATTGCCACGGCCGCCGCTGCCGTCGCGTTGCCAGCCACACCAAAGCCACCGACGACGGCTGCTGCAAAGGTTCCATCTACAGAAATTGCGGCTGCAAAGGCACCAGCAACCGCAACTGCGACCCCCACCGCAATGGAGCCAGTGAATGTACCGGGAAACATAGCCGCAACGGTTAGAGCGACCGAAATGGCGAAGACAATTGCTATCCCGCCAACTAATGTTTCAAGCCCGACCCGGTCCATCTTGATGTTAGGACCACCCCGTTTTGTCATTTTTTGGGAAAGTTTGGTTACAAAATACTTGCTAAGGGCGTCATTGTTTTTCACAATCATAAACGCAAAGATGATACTGCCGACCAATAACAAGAAACGCCAAAGCCGGCCAATGTTCGACTCAACGTCGCGAAATATATCGATCCCAGCAGGTGACCAAATATTGAAAAAAAGCCACCCCATGACTATTGCGATGAGAGGGTAGAATAATGCGACCGTTAGGCAGGTTCCGTATGTCCGCCACGACACCATTTTCTCGCCGAAAACCTTTTCGGAACACTCAATGACGCTTTCCAATGCGCTGAAATAGCTCTCTGTCGTACCGCGGCTCAAGTGTGCAATTATAGTTTCGCGTGTCCCTAAGTCATCAATAGCGGCTTTGACTTTCCGATTCGAGATCCGCTGCGCAAATGTTGCAACCGACATTGCGATGAGGACCAATAGCAAAGCCATCGCTGTCAACGCGCCCTGGTTCGTAGACGCTTGATCCCAAATATCCACGTTCATTGGTAGGTATACTCCTCACCCATACATAATTCTTATCGAAAAGGGGGCTGAGTTTCAATCAGGTCGGATCGAAGGGCGTGCGCTACACGTCGCGGTGTAGGCCTTAAAGTCGCCTATTTCTTTTGGTACCAGATTTTTTTGGTGTTTCTGACGGTCATTGTTCAAATTTTGGGGCGTGAAATTTTTTTACAATGGATTTTTCGAGAAAGAATTCACCCAAAGAACAGGCCGATAATGCGCCGATACAATACTGACGTTATACCGACGTTATACATACCTAGCAAATTCAGGAATTTTGCCTCTTGCCCCCCTCTCAACTCATCGCTAAACGGGGTGACAGAGATGTGGCCGAGTGGTCGAAGGCGCTCCCCTGCTAAGGGAGTAACGGGGTGACTCGTTCGAGGGTTCGAATCCCTTCGTCTCCGCCACCTCCCAAACTTGTATCTATATTGTTAAAAGTAAATGATTTTAATTAGGGCGTAGAACTTATTACCACCTACGTTTACCACCTACGCAGACCACCCACACGTTCTCGATACAACAAATGCAGTTGAATCACTTTTATATGTGAACGCTTTAGCCAGCCCAGCGCCCCAAGACTAATACCCTT
>DLQI01000081.1 GCA_002478745.1 Rhodobacteraceae bacterium UBA7436
GCCAATTACTACCAGCGCACCCCGCCATCTAAATCTCTGAATTTCTTCAACAACTTCAAGAACCTAGCGTCTCCGCCTATCCTCTCAGTCGACCATCACCGCATCACTGCGCCTCCGGTATAAGGGGTTCTAGTGTTACTACAACAGAGTCGCAAGTGCTTTTTTAATAGAAAGCAAAGATAATTTGAAATTCTTGCTGAGGTCAAAGATGCCTTTGTTTTCAAGGGAGAGTTATCCACAAGCTCTACAAGAAAGTTATTAGTTTTCGCCAAAAGCAGGACAGTTTACGTCACTGCGAGCAACCGACCAAAAGCAAATCGTCATCGGTGTTCCTTTGTATTGTTCAGCACCCAAGTCGTACATTCGCATTAGCACTGCCTGCCCAAAGTTTGTGGCCGCTCAAAACGTAGCATTGGCACCATAGCTCAGGGAGCCCACGTCATTGCTATCGCACAGGCTCAGCTACTACTTATTGTTATAGTGTCAGGCTAGTTTTAGTTTGAGCTTCAAAAATGGTTCTTTCACAACCTGACACCTCAACGTGGCGTAATTCATATCGGGAAACTGACGAAACAACATAGCGTTGAAACGCCATACTCAGTATTACCGTACAAAACGGGCCTGATAAAACTCGATGCAGTGCCCCTGACATGCCGATAGGAGGCCACTTTGAGCAAATTAGACCCGAAAGACCTTAGATCACGCCAGTGGTTTGATAACCCCGAAAATCCAGAAATGACTGCACTATATCTAGAGCGGTATCTGAACTACGGGCTAACACGTCAGGAACTGCAGTCTGGTAAGCCTATTATCGCGATTGCGCAGACAGGTAGTGACCTTAGCCCTTGCAACCGTCACCATATAGAATTGGCGAAACGGGTTAGAGACGGGATCATTGCAGCAGGTGGTGTCCCAATGGAGATGCCCGTTCACCCTATTCAAGAGACAGGCAAGCGCCCGACAGCCAGTTTGGACCGTAACCTTGCCTATCTTGGACTGGTCGAGACGTTGTTCGGTTACCCCGTAGACGGCGTAGTCCTTACTATTGGCTGTGATAAAACAACCCCCGCCCTTTTGATGGCAGCAGCAACAGTCAACATACCAGCCATTGCGCTTTCAGTTGGTCCGATGCTTAACGGCTGGAGGGACGGCGAACGCGCAGGCTCTGGTACCGTCATCTGGAAAGCCCGCGAAAAGCTTGCCGCAGGCGAGATCGACAATGATGGGTTCATGGAAATTGCAGCAGCGTCTGCGCCATCCGTTGGCTATTGTAACACAATGGGCACCGCGACCACGATGAATTCATTGGCTGAAGGTTTGGGTATGCAACTGCCCGGTGCAGCCGCGATCCCTGCCCCATACCGTGAGCGTGGGCAGATCAGCTATGAAACGGGACAACGCATAGTTGATATGGTTTGGGAAGATCTGCGGCCCTCTGACATCATGACACGCGAGGCTTTCGAGAATGCTATAGTCATCAACTCAGCTATTGGTGGTTCGACCAATGCACCGATCCACTTAAACGCAATTGCGCGCCACTTGGACATTCCATTGTACAATGATGATTGGCAGTCCGTAGGGCACAAAACACCATTGTTGGTTAACCTACAGCCAGCTGGTGAGTACTTGGGCGAAGACTTTCACCGCGCAGGTGGTGTCCCAGCTGTTGTTGGTGAATTGCTTGAGGCCGGTCTTCTTCCCTTCCCCAATGCGATGACGGCCAATGGCCAAACGATGGGTTCAAACTGCGAAGCCCGAAAAACCACCAACGGCGATGTCATCAAAACAGTGGCTGCCCCACTGATGGAAGCCGCAGGATTCATCAACCTGAAGGGCAACCTGTTCGACAGCGCGATTATGAAGACAAGCGTCATCAGCCCAGCATTTAGAAAGACATACCTCTCTAACCCTGACGACCTAAATGCCTTTGAAGGGCGTGCGATCGTGTTTGACGGGCCAGAAGATTACCACCACCGTATCGACGATCCTGCAGAGGGCATTGATGAAGGATGTATCCTTGTAATGCGAGGCGCTGGCCCCAAAGGCTATCCAGGGGGAGCAGAGGTGGTGAACATGCGCGCACCATCATACTTGCTGAAACAAGGGGTTGAGGCGTTGCCATGTGTTGGTGATGGCCGCCAATCCGGCACCTCTGGCTCTCCATCCATCCTAAACGCATCCCCAGAGGCGGCAGACAATGGTGGTCTGGCTATACTGCGCACAGGCGATCAGGTGCGGATCGACCTGAACAAATGTACCGCGGATATCCTTATTTCGGAAAAGGAGTTGGCTGCACGTCAAGTGACCTTGATGGCCGATGGCGGTTTCCCAGTACCCGAAAGCCAGTCGCCGTGGCAGCAGTACTTCCGTGAGATGGTTCAGCCGTTCGACAAGGGAATGACCCTGCGGGATGCACCGAACTATCGCGACATCGCACGCAAAAGCATGCCACGCGACAACCACTAATACCCACCTTCAATTATGGAAAAGGCCGCAGATTTCTGATCTGTGGCCTTTTGCGTTATAACTCAAGGGATCTTTACCTGACAAAGTCGAGAATTAGGTGAAAAAAATTTACGGCATACAACGGTATACAGTCGACGTCACCTGATCGATCCGCTATGGAACGGCCAAACCACATTCATGAGGATTCCTATGTCTGATATCATCTACACAAAAGTCGACGAAGCACCTGAGCTGGCTTCTGCATCTTTCCTTCCGATCATCCAAAAGTTCGCAGCGGCAGCTGGTGTTTCTGTTGGAACCAAAGATATCAGCCTAGCTGGCCGCATTCTTGCGACCTTCCCTGAGCACCTCAAAGAAGATCAGCGCCAATCAGATGACCTAGCTGAGCTTGGTAAATTGGTGAAAACACCAGACGCCAACGTTATCAAGCTTCCTAACATCTCAGCATCAGTTCCACAGTTGGTTGCCGCGATCAAAGAATTGCAATCCCAAGGGTTCGCACTGCCGGATTACCCTGAGACGCCGGAAACCGACGCAGAAAAAGCTGTTCGTACAAAATACGATGGCCTTAAAGGCTCAGCTGTGAACCCAGTTCTGCGTGAAGGCAACTCTGACCGCCGCGCTGCAAAAGCTGTAAAAAGCTTTGCCCAAAACAACCCACACCGCATGGGCGAGTGGAAATCTGACAGCAAAACACGCGTTGCAGCCATGTCTGGCGGCGACTTCTTCTCAAACGAAGTATCAGCAACTCTTGCTAAAGAGACTGGTGCCAAAATCGTTTTGGAAACAGCAAACGGCGAAACCGTCCTGAAAGACGGCCTGTCATACCCTGCTGGCACTGTTGTTGATGCAACATTCATGAGCGGCAAAGCTTTGGATGCCTTCCTTGCGGAAGAAATCGAAAAGACAAAAGCCGAAGGCACGCTATTCTCGTTGCACATGAAAGCGACGATGATGAAGGTCTCTGACCCAATCATCTTTGGACACGCTGTAAAAGCATTCCTCGCACCCGTCTTTGAAAAGCACGGCGAAACAATGGCAGACTTGGGTGTAAACCCTAACTCTGGCCTTGGCGATCTAATGGGCCGTGTTGAAGGCAACGCGGAAATCGTTGCAGATATCGAAGCCTGCATCGCATCACGTCCACCAATGTATATGGTCGACTCTGATAAAGGCATCACAAACCTTCACGTACCTTCAGACGTCATCATTGACGCATCTATGCCTGCCCTTATCCGCGCTGGTGGCAAAGGCTGGGGCCCAGATGGCAGCGAGTCAGACACAAACTGTGTGATCCCCGATAATTCATACGCGCCTGTCTACGACGAAAGCATCAAGTTCTTTAAGGAGAACGGCAAACTGAATCCAGCAACTGCTGGTACGGTTCAAAACGTTGGCCTGATGGCGCAAAAAGCTGAAGAATACGGCTCACACCCAACGACGTTCGAAATTGCGGAAGCTGGAACAGTCAAAATGATCCTTGATGATGGCTCTGTATTGCACAGCCACGTTGTTGAAGCAGGCGACATCTGGCGTTCAGCCTCAGCGCGCAAAGCACCTATCAAGGACTGGGTAAACCTTGCGATTTCACGTCAAAAAGCAGAAGGCTGCAATGCAATCTTCTGGCTGGACGCTGACCGCGATCACGACGCAGAACTGATTGCTTACGTTAAGCCGATCTTGGAAGCCCAAGGCGTCGCAGACAAGTTCCAAATTATGGCGCCACGCGAAGCGACACGCGCCTCACTTGAGATCATCACACGCGGTGAAAACTCAATCGCGATCACAGGCAACGTTCTGCGCGATTATTTGACCGACTTGTTCCCAATCTTGGAACTGGCAACATCAGCAAAAATGCTATCGATCGTTAAACTCATGAACGGTGGCGGCCTTTTTGAAACTGGTGCCGGTGGTTCCGCGCCAAAGCACGTTCAACAGCTGATGGATGAAAACCACTTGCGTTGGGACAGCTTAGGCGAATTCTGTGCCTTGGGTGAAAGCCTAACATTCTTGGCTGATGCAAAGGGCAACGAGAAAGCCCGCGTATTGGGTAACGCTGTAGATGCTGCGACCCAAGGGATCTTGGACAATGGCCGTTCTCCTTCACGCAAAGTAAAAGAGCATGACAACCGTGACAGCCACTATTGGTTCGCCCGCTATTGGGCAGAAGCACTGGCAGCACAAGACGACGACGCAGAGCTATCCGCGCACTTTGCACCAATCGCTGCTGCACTTGCTGCTAGCGAGACTGCAATCCTGTCAGAACTTGCAGAAGCCCAAGGCCCAGCCGTTGATTTAGGTGGATACTTCCACGGTGACGAAGCCAAAACCGCCGCCGTAATGCGTCCATCCAAAACGCTGAACGCAATCATCGGTTAAGACTGATTAAATTACGCAAAGGGCCGCCTGTCAGACAATGACAGGCGGCCTTTTTTGTTTAAATAATTTCGTCTTATTCGACTTAAATTGACTTATCGCTATGACGGATCGTACTTCGCGAAGTCGGAAAGGACGAAAGGTACCTAAGTGTTCGCTTCAGATACCATGCATTCTTCAAAAACAATTTCAAAAGACCACCAGAGAATTGCGTATCCGAAACCGGCTCACCCAAGTACGCACTGAATGTAGCGTGATATTTCCCTGGGAGGCAGCCATTATCTGCATTCCAAATCTTAATCGCTCCAACGAAGTGGATTAGGTAAGGCGATACAAACTCACCAACCAAATTTACCCTATCAGAATTTTGCCAATTCCATAATGGAGACAGCTCTAACCAGCTTTGGTAAAAGTGAATATTGAGAAGGCTTTGATCATGGCAAAATAACGCCTCAGGCGACACTTTTGCAATTTGCATGATCTTCTGAAACGCCTCGGTTTCCAACCAACGCGCGCAGTCAACCAACAACACACCTGCATTGAAATATGGAGCTGTTTCATAACCCAAGACAGCGAATTCCTGAACAGAACGATCTTGGCGGTGCCGTTGGTGAATATCCCGCACTGCAGCAAGCACTTGATCTTGCATGTCTAATTTAAACAAATTAGCCAAACCATCGCGAGAAACAAAGACATCCGTATCCAAATACAAAATACGTTCGTAGTCTTTGCTGAGATCTTCGATCGCGGGTAAGCGCCAATATGTAAAGTCTTTTAATCGCTCGTTCTGCGGAAGGTTTTGAAGCGTGTCTCCCACATCAAGCTGCCTCAAAATTGCGCCCTCAGGCAAAAAGCCAGGCCGATTTTTTGGCACCACATCGCTGCAAATAACGACATCAAAATTACGGTTCGACTGCGCCAAAAGCTGTGCAGCAACAAAGCCTGCCTTGTCCAAGTAATTGAAATTACAGACAAGAGTTACACAATATCTATTCATAAAGCCCTCGGATGCAAAGCGATTAAGCCAATCAATCTTAAAACAGGCGGCTACAGTAAAGAGACCGCCCTTATAGCAAGAGCATCCTTAGCGCCTTCAACAGCTGCCATCCATAGCCAACCGCAAACAAATCAGCATTGCCACTTTTTAGTGGGCAACGCACCACAAAAAATATGGAGGGGGTATGGCAGAGACGAAGGGATTCGAAC
>DLQI01000024.1 GCA_002478745.1 Rhodobacteraceae bacterium UBA7436
CAGCTTGACCACCAGCGATCATAGCAACGCCAGCTACAGCACCCAGCAATTTCGATTTCAAAGTCATTTTATTCTCCCGTTGTGGCACCACATTGTGTGATGCTCGTTATTTAGCGCAGGTAATCATGCCACCTTGCGCAGCCTCGTCCCAAACTTCAATATGGGACCAGGGCAATGTCGTGATCCCACTCGAAATTCGCTTGGGGATCAACGGTTTTTATTTTAATTTTGAAAATATAATTTGAACATTTGCGTTCACCCTGCTGCAGAAAACGACACTCCCCCTTTGATAACTTGTGATAATTTGCGCTTTGTCGCTTTTGAACTATCAAACCTTGTTAGATTCTGGCCTCATATGGAAAATCCAACTGGCCCTACTGGTCGAGGCGGAATCGCTGTCATATACCGAAAACGAGGCACGACTCTGCCTTGATTTCATAAAATTCGCATAAAACAATGGAGCATCCGCTATGGACGGCACGTTTAACGAAAATGACATAACCCGCGTCATCGAAGCGGATCGCGCAAATGTTTGGCATCACCTCAGCCAGCATCAGCAATTTATCACTGGTGCTGACCCGAAAATCATCGTTGAAGGCAAAGGCATGCGTGTCTGGGACCAAAAAGGCATCGAACACCTTGATGCGGTTGCTGGTGGCGTTTGGACAGTAAACGTAGGCTACGGCCGTGAAACAATGGGCGACGCAGTGCGCGACGCCATTGTTAAGATGAACTTCTTTGGCGGCACAGTCGGCACGATCCCCGGCGCATTGTTCGCAGAAAAACTGATCTCTAAGATGCCAGGCATGGACCGCGTCTACTACGCAAACTCCGGCTCTGAAGCGAACGAGAAGGCCTTTAAACTGGTCCGCCAAATCGCCCACAAAAAATACGGCGGCAAAAAGCACAAGATCCTTTACCGCGACCGCGACTACCACGGTTCAACAATCGCAACCATGTCCGCAGGTGGCCAAGACGAACGCAACGCACAATACGGCCCCTTCACTCCGGGCTTCATCCGCGTGCCGCACTGCCTTGAGTACCGCAAGCACGAACAAGATGGCGCACCTGTTGAAAACTACGGTGAATGGGCTGCGAATCAGATCGAAGAGATTATCTTGCGCGAAGGTGCCGACACCGTTGGCGCACTTTGCCTAGAACCAGTGACCGCTGGTGGTGGCGTGATCGAAGCACCAGAAGGCTACTGGCCGCGCGTTGCTGAGATCTGCAAAAAATATGACATCCTGCTTCACATCGACGAAGTTGTGTGTGGCGTTGGCCGTACAGGCACATGGTTCGGCTATCAGCACTACGGCATCCAGCCAGACATGGTAACAATGGCCAAAGGTGTGGCCTCTGGCTACGCCGCGATCTCGTGCCTTGTGACCACAAACGCAGTGTTCGACATGTTCATGGACCCGACTGAGGACAACATGAACTACTTCCGTGACATCTCAACCTTTGGCGGTTGCACAGCAGGCCCAGCGGCAGCGATGGAAAACATGCGCATCATCGAAGATGAGGGGCTGCTCCAGAACACAATCGACATGGGCCACTACATGAAGGACCAGTTGAACGCGCTAAAAGACAAACACGAAATCATCGGCGACGTGCGCGGCAAGGGCCTGTTCTTGGGTGTTGAACTGGTCGCTGATCGCACAACACGCGAACCAGCAGCAGAGAAAATGGTCCAAGCGGTTGTTGGCGATTGCATGAAGAACGCAGTCATCATCGGCGCAACAAACCGCTCACTTCCAGGGCGCAACAACACGTTGTGCTACTCACCTGCTTTGATCGCGACAAAAGACGACATTGATCAAATAGTCACAGCAACATCCAACGCATTGACCACCGTCTTCGGTTAAGTTGCGTTCACGTTGAATACAAAAGGCGGGCCATCACGGTCCGCCTTTTTGCGTTTCATCAATGCTATTATCTGGTGACCGCAGCCTGATAGCGACTCCAACCGGCCATTTTTTGTCCCTATTTTATTTGACCGGCGACGAAGCCGCGACCTAACGTTCAGAGCGACAATGCCCTCTCACTTTAGGATCTATTTATGCTCGAAGAAGCCAAGAACCGCACACGCGCGCTGCAGCAATCAATGCAGGCACGGGGCATCGAATGCGCCGTATTCACAGATGAAAGCTCGATGGCTTATCTCGCAGGTTTCTGGGGCTACCTCGGCATCGAATTTGGTCGGCCATCCATGGTTGTAGTTAAGGCCCAAGACGAACCGATCGTCATCACACCCTTAATGGAATCCGAAATGGTTGCAGAGATGACTTGGGTCGACGATGTACGCGTTTGGGAAGACTTTGGCGCACGCACTTGGGGCGCCGCCCTTGCAAGTGCGGTGGGTGAAAATCCGTCCGAAGTCTGGGTCGAACGCAATACAATCCCCGCAATCGTGCGCAACTATTTGGATGACACCTATGTTGGCGTGCCGATCAAAGACATCTCACCCGTATTGGGTGCATTGCGCATGATTAAATCTCCGTTCGAGATTGGTGTGATGAAAGAAGCTGGCCAAATCGCGGGCGCAATGATGGCTGCAGCACACGGCAGCCTGCGCATCGGTGTCGCCGAATATGAAAGCGCATTGGCTGTGATAGAAGCCGGATCGCGCAAGGCCGCAACCTTTCTGACAGACAGGGGGTGGGACCGCTTTGTCTCCCCCATGATCCATAACCTGCAGATCCTGCAAAGCGGCAAGGACACATCAATGGTCCATCGCCGAGCCTCAGTGAAACAATATGAATTGGCAGACCCCGTCTATTTCTGCTTTTGCAACATGGCGCAGTTCAAACAATACAAACTTGGCTTTGATCGCATGTTCCACGTGGGCGAAGTCAAAGACGATGCGGCCCGCGTGCAAGAAGCCGCAATCGAAGCACAGCAGGCCGCCATCGCCGCGATCAAACCGGGTGTTCTGGCCCAGGACGTCGCCGCAGCTGCCAACGCAGTTTATGAGGCCCGAGGATATGAAACCGGTTACCGTACAGGGCGCTCCATCGGCGTGGCCTATATAGAAGCGCCCGAGTTGAAGGCTGGAGACATGACCGTGTTGCAAGCAGGCATGACCTTTGCGGTCGACGGCGGCATCTCAATCGATGGTGTGACGGCAGGGCGCATCGGCGACTCGGTCGTGGTCACGGAGACGGGGTTTGAATACATCACAAACTACCCTCGTGAATTACTGGTCACGGACGCCTAGAAATGGGCGTCTTCCGTCTTTGCATTGGTCAGTCGCCTGCGGAACTTTCCACTACAGCTGCTAGGTTAGAGTGGCTTAAGCTTATTTTGCCGCAAGCTGCATCTAAGCAAACCGATTTGCTGTTGCTGCCAGAGCTATTTGCGACAGGCTATAATATCGGCGACCAAATCGCAGCGCGGGCAGAACCCTTAGACGGGCCAACCGCGCAAACGATTGCCGCCCTAGCACAGGCACATAACATTGCCATCCATTACGGTTTTGCTGAAACTGATGGCCAAAATACATTCAACGCAGCGCAATGTTTCGGACCCAATGGGATGCGCTTGGGCGGGCACCGCAAACTGGCCATCCCCCCAGGATTTGAAGCCGACCACTTCAAACGCGGAGAAGGTTGCAGCCTGTTCATCTACAAAGGTCTGCAGATCGCGACCCTCATTTGTTATGATGCAGAATTCCCTGAGACGGCGCGCCATGTTGCCAGAATGGGCGCGGAACTTATCTTGGTGCCCACAGCACTTGGGGCCCAATGGGATTGGGTATCTAAAACAATGATCCCGACGCGGGCCTACGAAAACGGCGTTTTCTTAGCCTATGCCAATAGTGCGGGCACCGAGAATGGTATTGCTTTCTTAGGACAAAGCTTCATCGCTGCGCCTAATGGGAAAGAGCTGGCAAGGGCAGAGGCATCACCGCAACTGATCTACGCGGAGCTCAAGCGTGATGAGGTAACAAAAGCACAAAACCGTTTGCCCTATTTGAACGACCTTAAGATGTTGAAAACGTAGATAAGAGCACAAGCAAGCTGGTTTTTGCCTTTCAACCGAAACCAATAACCACGCTAATATTACCCTCTAAATAAACTGCGGTCGCATCGCCTGAAACACTACGGCCGCTGCCACGTTCGCTAAATTCAGTGACCGCACCCGTTTGTCCAACATCGGCAGGTTAAAAGTGCGATCTTCCATCCCATCCAAAATCGCCTTTGGCAGGCCAGCGGATTCACAACCAAACACCAAATACGCATCACGTTGATATTCAGGCCTGTAAAAGCTTTGCTCCCCGTGCTCTTCGAAAAAATGCAGGTTTTCACGCGGCGGGTTGCGCTGCGTTAGAAAATTTTCCCAGTTGTCGTATTCACTTAGATTGACGTGTTTCCAATAATCGGTGCCTGCGCGGCGCACGGATTTCTCGTCCAATGAAAAGCCATAGGGTTTGATCAGGATCAGTTCCAAATTCAGCGCCACACAGGTCCGCCCAATCGCACCCGTGTTGTAGGGAATTTCGGGCGTGACCAATACCATTTTCATATGTGGTTCTGACATAGTTGTGGGGCTTTCTTATGCGCGGGCACAGGTACGGTCCGCTGTTGGCAACCTGTTAGACGAAATGCGGCGGCAATACCAACGCCCGCCAAAATAATTTCGCCGTGTTAACCTGATTCTCTGGTTCTCGGCTTTAAACGCCATGCACTGTGCAATTTTGGCCCCATTCTGTACATTTCCCCGCAAAACCTCGTTTTTGCGGCCTCTTTATGTCCGTCAAACTGTACAATTCATGGCCCAAACTGTGCAGTATCCCCCGTTATTTTGCCGCTCGAACGCCCCTTTGGCGCATCATTTTCAGGGTTAACACTGCGTGCTCCAGCCAAACTCATGTCAATAATTGTAAAATTGAGACGTGCAGTCTCACTAAAAATGATATATACAGTTCGTAAGTCACGGATATTGGTGACCTTTTCACTTATTGATAAGTCCAGTTTGCGAATCGGTTATATCCAGAGTATACGTATTTTATGGCCCTACCTGTCGAAACATTTTTCCTTCATCCCGATTATCAGGGAACGCTGCAAAGCCAGATCCAGCAAATGATTGCGCAGGGTATTCTATCAGGCCGTTTTCAGCCCGGCGAAAAGTTACCGTCGACCCGCAAACTTGCCACCCACCTCAGTGTCAGTCGCATCACCGTGACGCTTGCCTAT
>DLQI01000015.1 GCA_002478745.1 Rhodobacteraceae bacterium UBA7436
TCTGCCGCCCCATGAGTTGTTCCACAAGGGACTGCTGCGCACCTTCCAGATTGCACATGAATTCAGTTCAATGACCTGTCGTGAGAACCTGATGATGGTTCCGGGGGCTCAATCAGGTGAGACCTTGTGGAACACATGGTTTGGACGCAAACGCATTGCAGATGAAGAACGCGCATTGAAAGCCAAAGCTGACGAGGTTTTGGAATTCTTGACGGTTGAACATCTAGCAGAGCAAAAGGCAGGTCAGATATCTGGCGGGCAGAAAAAACTTTTGGAACTGGGCCGTACGATGATGGTTGATGCCAAAATCGTATTCCTTGATGAGGTTGGCGCAGGTGTAAATCGCACACTCTTGAACACTATTGGTGACGCCATTTTGCGCCTGAACCAAGACCGTGGTTACACCTTTGTGGTGATCGAGCACGATATGGACTTCATCGGCAAAATCTGTGGCCCCGTCATTTGTATGGCGGAAGGCAAGGTATTGGCCGAAGGGTCGTTGGCCGAAATCAAAGCCAACGAACAGGTCATCGAGGCCTACCTTGGCACTGGTTTAAAGAACAAAGAACAGGTGGGTGTATAATGTCAAAAACACACATCGGTATGACGTCGGTATTACATCGGTATTGCGTAGGTGCCGCGCACCTATCCCCTTCAGTTAAGGAAGCCCGCACATGAGCGAACCATTCCTAATTGGTGACAGCATGACAGGCGGCTATGGCAATGGCCCTGACATTCTGCACGACTGCACAATTGCGGTGAACAAAGGCGAGATCGCCGTAATTGTTGGCCCCAACGGTGCTGGTAAATCCACGGGCATGAAAGCCGTCTTTGGCATGTTGAACCTAAACAAAGGTTCTGTGCGTTTAGACGGTGAAGACATCACTGCCTTGTCCCCACAAGATCGCGTTGTGAAAGGCATGGGGTTTGTTCCGCAGACCTCAAATATCTTCACATCGATGACTGTTGAGGAAAACCTTGAGATGGGCGCCTTCATTCGTCGTGACGATTACAAAGACACGATGACACAGATCTATGACCTGTTCCCTATCTTGAAAGAGAAACGGTATCAGGCGGCTGGTGAATTATCTGGTGGCCAACGTCAACAAGTGGCCGTGGGTCGTGCGTTGATGACACAGCCAAAGGTTCTGATGTTGGACGAACCAACGGCGGGTGTGTCGCCGATCGTAATGGACGAACTGTTTGACCGGATTATTGAGGTAGCCCGCACAGGCATTCCGATCCTGATGGTTGAACAAAACGCGCGCCAAGCCCTAGAGATCGCCGACAAAGGCTATGTTCTGGTTCAAGGCGCGAATGCATTTACAGGCACTGGCAAGGAATTGCTGGCGGATCCTGAAGTGCGCAAATCCTTCTTGGGAGGATAAAATGATAGATTTCCTAAACGCCTTTGTGGCGCTCTCTAACTTCGTATTGATCCCTGCCATTTCATATGGTGCTCAGCTGGCCCTTGGCGCGCTGGGTGTTACGTTGATCTATGGTATCTTGCGCTTTTCCAACTTTGCCCACGGCGACACAATGGCCTTTGGCGCGATGTGTACGATCCTTGTGACGTGGTTGTTCCAAAGCTGGGGCATCTCATTCGGGCCGCTTCCAACCGCTCTACTCGCTATGCCGTTTGGTATATTGGCGACTATGGGTTTGGTACTGTTCACCGATCGTTATGTGTACAAGTTTTATCGTGAGCAAAAAGCCAAGCCAGTGATCCTTGTGATCGTCAGCTTGGGTGTAATGTTCATTCTGAACGGTCTGGTACGTTTTATCATTGGTCCAAACGATCAACGTTTCTCTGACGGTGAGCGGTTCATCATTTCTGTACGTGAATTCAAGGCGTTGAGCGGTCTAAAAGAAGGTTTAGCGTTCAAAACCACCCAAGGCATAACCATTGTCACTGCTGTGATTGTTGTGATTGCCCTGTTCTGGTTCCTGAACCGCACCCGCACAGGTAAATCCATGCGCGCCTATTCAGATAACGAAGATTTGGCGTTGTTGTCCGGTATCAATCCAGAGCGTGTGGTTATGGTGACATGGTTGATCGTTGCCGCTTTGGCGACCATCGCTGGTACGCTGTACGGCCTAGATAAATCGTTCAAACCTTTCATCTTCTTGCAATTGTTGTTGCCCGTCTTTGCCGCGGCCATCGTTGGTGGTTTGGGCAGTCCATTGGGTGCGATTGCGGGTGGTTTCACCATCGCATTCTCTGAGGTGATGATCACTTATGCGTGGAAAAAGGTTGCGACCTATGTGGTGCCAGAATCTTGGGCGCCGGACACATTGGTCCAGTTACTGTCTACCGATTATAAATTCGCAGTTAGCTTTGTGATCTTGATCATCGTGCTGCTGTTTAGGCCAACAGGCTTGTTCGCGGGGAAATCAGTATGAGCGATTCAGTCAGAAACACGATGTATTTTGCAGGCGTTGCCCTGCTAATAATCATCACTGGATTTGTCCAAAGCTGGAACACTGCTTTGTTCATCCTGAACTTTGGCCTGATCAGCGCAATCATGGCTTTGGGTGTGAACCTACAATGGGGTTTTGCTGGCCTGTTTAACGTTGGTATCATGGGCTTTGTTGCTCTTGGTGGTTTGGCAACTGTGTTGGTATCCATGCCTGCCACGCCGGGCGCATGGCAGGCGGGCGGCGCATCTGTAATTGGTGCGTTGGTGTTGGGCGCTGCGACTGTTGTGGCCGCCGTGATCCTGATGACAAAAATGAAGGCCAGCAAATTACGCAGCTTTAGCGTCTTTGGTGTGTTGGTTGTTGGCTTCTTTGTCTATCGCGGATTGTTTGATCCTGCTGTTGGCCTCATTGAAGAAATCGATCCAGCGGCAACTGGCTACCTTGGTGGTCTAGGGTTGCCTGTGTTGTTGGCTTGGCCTGCGGGTGGTTTGTTGGCCGCTGCGGTTGCTTGGTTGATTGGTAAGACAGCACTTGGATTGCGCTCTGACTATCTGGCAATTGCGACTTTGGGTATTTCGGAAATCATCATCGCGGTGATGAAAAACGAAGACTGGTTGGGACGCGGCGTTAAGAACGTTGTCGGCTTGCCGCGCCCTGCCCCTTATGAGGTTGATCTGCAAAGTAATGCCGCCTTTATCGAACGCGCGAATGGCTTGGGTTTTGACGCTGTCACTGCCTCAACCCTGTGGGTCAAACTTATCTATGCTGGTTTATTCACTGTCGTCTTGGTCATCCTGTTCGTCATGGCACAGCGTGCGTTGCACAGCCCATGGGGCCGTATGATGCGCGCCATTCGCGACAACGAGTTTGCAGCTGAGGCTATGGGTAAGAACGTCACTGCCCGTCACTTGCAAATCTTCGTGCTTGGCTCCGCAGTATGTGGGGTCGCTGGAGCGATGATGACAACGCTGGACGGTCAGTTGACGCCGGGCACATATCAGCCGCTGCGCTTTACCTTCCTGATCTGGGTTATGGTGATCGTTGGTGGGTCTGGAAACAACCTTGGGTCCGTCCTTGGTGGCTTCTTGATCTGGTGGTTGTGGGTCATGGTTGAGCCGATGGGCAGTGTCTTGATGAACTTTGTCACCTACGGCATGGCAGATGGCTATTGGTTGAAAGATCACCTGCTCGAAAGCGTCGCACACATGCGTCTTTTGACAATGGGTCTGGTTTTGCTTCTGGTCCTTAGGTTCAGCCCACGTGGTTTGATCCCTGAGAAATAAGATCAGATCATAAAATATAGAAAAGGCCCCGACAGGAAACTGCGGGGCCTTTTTTCGTTAGTAGACTTTTGTGCATTAGGCAGAGTAGCTGCCATCCTCACCGTGAACTTCATCCCCCTGCAAGGCGGGGTTGAAGACAGATATCAAAAACATATCCATCCCGTCATCGACCGTCAGCGTGTGATTGTCGTGCTGGTCCAGCGCATACAAAACGCCCGCCTTGATTTCATGTATGGTGCCGGTGGCATGATCCGTCACGCGCCCTGTGCCTGAAACGCAATAACACCCCTCAAGGTGGTTCTTGTATTCCAAGGTCAGCGAAGCACCCGCCTGTACGATGGTTTCGTTCATGGAAAAACCCATGTTGTCGGATTTAACCAACATCCGCAGGCTGCTCCACCCCGGCCCAGAAACATCGCGCGCACTGCCGTGCAGGTCGTTTGCGTCTCGAACAATCATACTCAGCGCCCCTTAAACAGACCGCCCAAGATGCCGCGTACAATGCGGCGCCCTGTTGTCCCTTTGAGTTCCTTCAGGATGACAGACGCCACTGCCGCACCCAAACCGTCAGGTTTGCGTTTACGGGTTGGGCGCGAGGTTGAGCGAGAAACACGTGTTCCATCGTAACGACGCCCTGCGTTGAACTCGCGGATTGCTGGATGTTCTTCTTCCTCCGCCTTTGCTTCGGCTTGTTCAGCTTCATGCGCTGCGGCTTCTGCCCGTTTGGATAAAATTTCAAAGGCAGATTTGCGGTCCAGGGTTTCATCGTATTTGCCAGACATGGGTGACATCCCCATAATGTCGGCACGTTCCCCTTTGGTGATCGGACCAAGTTGAGAAGACGGTGGACGGATCAAAGTGCGTTCCACAATCCCCGGCACGCCTTTTTTCTGCAGCATAGAGGTCACGGCCTCACCAACGCCAACTTCGCGAATGGCCTCTTCGGTGTCAAATCGTGGGTTTTCGCGGTAGGTTTCGGCGGCAAGGCGAAGCTCTTTGCGATCTTTAGCCGTAAAGGCACGCAAAGCATGTTGGAAACGGTTCCCAAGCTGGCCAAGGATATCGTCAGGCACATCAGCAGGGTTTTGCGTAATGAAATAAACGCCAACACCTTTGGAACGGATTAGGCGGGCGACTTGTTCAACCTTATTCACAAGCGCCTTTGGTGCATCATCAAACAACAAGTGGGCTTCGTCAAAGAAGAAGACCAATTTTGGTTTGTCAGGGTTGCCAACCTCTGGCAGCTCCTCAAACAGTTCGGACAACAACCACAACAAGAATGTCGCGTAGAGCCCTGGGGACGCCATCAATTGATCTGCCGCCAGCAAGTTGATTACGCCGCGACCATCCGCGTCAGTGCGTATAATATCTGACAGTTCCAAAGCAGGTTCACCGAACAGGCTGTTGCCACCTTGGTTTTCAAGCACAAGCAAACGACGTTGGATTGCACCAATCGACGAGCTAGAGACATTGCCATAACGCAAAGACAATTCTTTTGCGTGTTCCCCGATCCAGACCAACAAGGCCTGAAGATCTTTTAGGTCCAACAATGGGAGGCCTTCTTCGTCAGACAGACGGAAGGCAATGTTGATGATGCCCTCTTGAGCTTCGCTGAGTTCCAGCAAACGTGCCAGCAGCAAAGGCCCCATTTCAGCAACCGTGGTGCGCACCGGGTGCCCTTGTTCACCGAATAGATCCCAGAATGTGACTGGAAATTTGTCGTAGGTGTAATCGTCAAAGCCAATGATGCCTGCGCGTTTCATGAACGCGTCGTGTAATTTGTGATCCGCACTCCCAGATTTAGCAAGACCAGAAAGGTCGCCTTTCACATCGGACAAAAAGACTGGAACGCCAGCATTGGAAAATCCCTCAGCAAGGATTTGCAGCGTAACTGTTTTACCCGTGCCTGTTGCGCCTGCAATCAAACCATGTCGGTTCGCATATTTCAGGCCGAGGCCTTGCTTTACAGCGTATTCGTCACCGCCGCCGCCAATAAATAGTTCGGATGTCATATGCGTTAACTTTTTGTTCAAAACTTAATTCGTACTTACCATACTAACTTAACCTTTCGTGGTCATATTGTTTTTTGTTCCAAACCTAAATGTCCTTCGGGTTTGTAACACTTCCTCCCTGTCAGACTGGCCGTGCCTTCGGGTACGGCCCCTTTTACGGTTGCGACCCCGTAGTTCTATTGGCTCTTTTTCCGAAACTAGCTGTTGACCGACTAACTGTGGTTTCGTAACGTTTGAGCATAAGTCGGCCTAGTCCGACGGGGAGAATAAATTTGGAAAAGAGAGCTCAACGAAGCTCTCTTTTCTTTTTTAGCCACCCGGTTGATTTGCCCAAAGAAATCAGCAGAAATTTGCCCAAATACGAATGACCGGTTGCGGTTCATCACTGACATGTAGATTTCACCGTGTTAGAAATACCAACAAAGCAATGAATAATGGATATCGAATGACCAATTTTCGCAATGCAGTAGTTTTAAGCACAGCACTTATTTTCGGGATGACCGGTGCAACATTTGCACAAGAAACTGCAACATCAGCTGAAACTGAAACAGCAGTCCGAGCTGAGGCCCAAGCCGTTGAAACACCGACTGAGGGCACCGATGCTGGGGCCGATGAAGGAAACCCAACTGGATTAAGCCTTGGAGAAGAAGCCGAGCAAGAATTGGCAGTAGGCCAGCTTTACATCAAAGAGAAGGTTGGGGATTGGGAAATGCGCTGCGTTAAAGTTGATGGCGAAGGCGAGGAGCCATGCCAGATGTATCAATTGATGGACGACGGTGCTGGTTCGCCAGTTGCGGAGGTTTCAATGTTCCGCCTGAAAGATGGTGGCAAAGCGAAAGCTGGTGCGACAATCGTAGTGCCGCTCGAAACCTCCCTACCTCAACAATTAAGCATCACTGTCGATGGTGGCAAAGCGCGCCGTTATCCATATTCATTCTGTAACCAAGTTGGTTGTTTTGCACGCATCGGTCTTACGGCAGAAGACGTCGCAAGTTTCAAACGTGGGAATGCAGCTACGATGACAATCGTTCCTGCACTAGCACAAGATCAGAAGGTTGAATTGACATTATCATTGACCGGTTTCACAGCCGCTTACGACAAAGTTTCGGTTGTTGAGCCATAAAGCAAACTTAGATCAAACAAGGGGCCGTCTGTTTTCACAGGCGGCCTTTTGCGTTTCTAAACCTTGCGAAGCGCTAAAACGGCGTTCATCCCACCAAAGGCAAAGGCGTTAGACAGCGCAACGTTAACTTTCGCATCGCGTGCTTCATTGGGCACCACATCAAGGGCGCAGTCTGGATCTGCTTCTTCGTACCCAATTGTGGGCGCGATAACACCATCCCGTAGCGCCATGATGCAGGCTAGCAATTCAACAGCGCCCGTACCACCGATCAAATGACCATGCATAGATTTCGTGGACGAAATCATCAACTTATCCGCATGCGGGCCAAAGACATCAGCGACAGCCGCGCATTCAGTTTTATCGTTCGCAGCCGTTCCAGTACCGTGTGCGTTGATATAACCAACTTCTTCTGGATTAAGCCGTGCATCGCTTAGTGCGCCCGCAATCGCCCGCGCGGCTCCGTTTTTGGACGGCATGACGATATCTGTGGCGTCCGAGGACATGGCGAAACCTGCGACTTCGCACAGGATTTCAGCGCCGCGTGCGCGTGCGTGTTCGTATTCTTCAAACACAAAAATGCCAGCGCCTTCGCCCTGAACCATACCATTTCGATTGGCCGAAAATGGGCGGCACGCGTCCTTGGACATGACGCGCAGACCCTCCCAGGCTTTCACCCCGCCAAAGCATAGCATGGACTCTGATCCACCTGTCACCATCGCAGGTGCCATCCCTGTGCGCACCATTTGAAAGGCTTGCGCCATTGCATGATTGGATGAGGCGCAGGCGGTGGAAACAGTGAAGGATGGGCCCTTCAGGTTATATTCCATACTAACGTGGCTGGCGGCTGCGTTGTTCATCAGTTTGGGCACGACGAAAGGATGGACACGGTTTTTACCATCTTCATAGACGGACCGATAGTTGTCGTCCCATGTGCTAACGCCGCCACCAGCGGTGCCAAGAACAACACCAGATTTGGCTGCCAATTCCCCGCTGAACGTGATGCCAGATTGCGCGATTGCCTCAGCAGCTGCGGCAAGGGTGAATTGGGTAAAACGATCATAGAGCGACATCTGTTGCCGGTTGTAACGCCCGTCTGCCTCAAACCCGCGCACTTGGCCGCCGATCTGGATTGACAGCCGTTCCACATCGCGAAACACCAAGGGGCCGATACCACAGCGCCCTTCGGCCATGGCTGTCATTGTTTCTGCAACACTGTGGCCCAGGGCATTGATTGTGCCTGCACCCGTGATGACAACGCGTTTCATACGTTTAGCCCGCCTGCTCTTTCAAAAGACGTTCCACACCCTCAATGATCTTGGAGACGCTGGAGATATCAAAGTCGCTGTTGGTGGGTTCATTGGCATTGAAGGGAACCGTGATGTCGAATTCTTCTTCAATTGCGAAGATGCTTTCTACCAGACCAAGGCTATCAATCCCCAGATCTTCAAGTGTACTTTCCAACGTCACATCCGAGGTTTCGAGCACGGCTTGCTCTGCGATGATTTCGAATATTTTATCAGTCACACTCATTGATTTACCCTTTAGTCTTTATTGTCATCAGAGCTGCGGTTTTTAAGGGCTGTCACGTCGCGAAACAGGCGTGGCAGGCGGCGCAGTAGTTTGTAAATTTCCAATTGCTTGTCCATCTGCGTGGCCGGATACCCCAACATGACGCGGCCCGCGGGCACGTTACTCAGAACTTTGGTTGCGCCGCCGGTGATCACTCGGTCCCCAACAAAGACGTTGTCAGTAACACCTGTCATTCCACCAAGAACAACATTGTTGCCTATCACCGTAGAGCCGGCGACCGCAACGTGACCGCAAATCAAACAATCCCGTCCAATGCGCACATTGTGGCCAATCTGCGCCATGTTGTCGAATTTGCAGCCATCCCCAATCACCGTGTCGCGGATGGTTCCGTTGTCGACAGTTGTGTTCGCACCAATTTCAACGTCCTCGCCAATGACAACCGAGCCAAGCGAGTGGATACGGGTCCAAGACTGCGGTTCAGTTTCTTGTTGATCACCAAGGCTTTCGCGGACGGCTTCGACCCCCGATTTTTCAGCCGTAGCAAAACTGAACCCATCTCCACCGATCCTGGCACCCGGTTGTGCAATGAACCGTGCGCCAATACGGACACGTGCGCCAATACTGACTTGTTCCCGCAGATAGGCGTTTTCACCGATGATCACGTCCATGCCGATAAAGCACTGAGGCCCAATGATGCTGCCAGCACCAATTTTGGCGCGCGGGCCGATGACGACAAGCGGTCCAACACAAACGTCTGAAGCCAGTTCTGCGGATGGATCAATAACCGCACTTGGGTGAATTCCCGCGTCGTAGCCCTGCCCTAGATCCATCAATGCGGTTAGGGGTGCCATCGCGAAACGTGCGCGTTTGGGAACAATTGCGGCCTCAAGCCCCATTGCTTGCCAATCCGCCCCCTCCCACACCATAGCCGCACGGGCTTGGCCACTTGATAGGTTTTCGGCGTATTTTTCATCCATAGCAAGCGCCAGATCATTAGGTCCAGCGCTTGCTGGTTCTTGAACCGAGGTGACCAAAAGGTCAACGGCGCCGAAGGCTTGTGCCCCGAGCGCCGCTGCGATGTCTTTAATGGAATGACTCATGTGATCAGCGTCCCGTAAATTACAGGACCTGAATTAACCTTGTACGGCGCGCAATGCCACCCCTGCCTTTGCCAAAGCATTCCAAACTTGTGCATCACGGCCATAAACGTCGCGGCGATACTGTGTGTGGCCTTTGGCATTGGTAGAGGCTGTGCGGTAGATAATGTGCACAGGAACAGGAGACTTCAGATTCACACGTTGCTCTTTGCCGGTTGCCAACTGGGCTTGGAAAAATTCTTTGGGGTTCCCAACTTCTTTGGCCAATAGCGCGTAGGCAAAATCAAATGGGTCAGCCAAACGAACACACCCGTGGCTGAACGCGCGAACTTCACGTGAGAACAAGTTTTTGGCAGGCGTGTCGTGCAGGTAAATGTTGTATGGATTTGGGAAGATAAACTTAACCAGACCCAGCGCGTTGCCCTTTGACGGAGGTTGGCGCATGGAAAACGGGAAGGTTTTTTCGTTATACTGCGAGAAGTTCACAGCAGAGCGATTGACCTTACGGCCTTTGCTGTCGGTGATTTCAATGTGACGTACAGCGTTGATGTTGCGTTTCAGCGCCGGCAGATATTCCTTTGTGATAATGGAACGCGGGACATACCAGCTTGGGTTAATGACCATGTACTCCATCACATCGGAAAATTCGACTGTTGGGCGATCTGATTTGTTTGCACCAACAACAGAACGAGTTTCAAATGTCACTTTGTTGTTGTCGATAATCTTGGCTGTGAAGTCAGGAATGTTCACCAAGATGTGGCGCTTGCCGCGTTCTTGGTTCAACCAACGCTCACGTTCCATCGCAACGATAATGGATTGTAGTCGGGTCTGAACACCTTTGTTGATCTCAGATATTGTACCTGCACCAGCGACGCCATCTGTGGCCATACCATGCGCCAATTGAAACTGCTGGATGGCAGATTTCATGTTGTCGTCATATGTCTGTGTCGAGCTGCGCTTCATAAAACCCATAGTCATCAAGCGGTTGCGCAATGCGACAACAGAAGCACCTGATTGACCTGGTTTCAAAGACTTTGCAGGAACAGTTGCACCCCATCCGCCTTTGCCAAGCACACGCTCAAGGCGCAGTTTTTCCTTCATCAACGCATTGTATTCCATGGTTTTAGGGGCCAAAGCCTTAAAGAAACCTGCTGGTGAAGATTTGACGAAGTTCACAAGATAAGATGTGCGATCACGGTATGGGACTTTGCGCACAATAGCGCTGTTCACACGGCTGGGGATCAATATACCGGTTTGAAGGTCACGCGCGTACAGCAAAAAGACGCGGCTAATTTCCACCTCAACTGCACCACGCTCACGTGGGCCACGGGCCGCTTTCATCTTGGCCTGAAGCCCGGCTGAATTGTAGCGTTCGGTTGGCAGGCCGTGTGACGAGGCGTTCGCCAGTGCTTTGATCAACGCCTGACGACGGGAGCGTTCACGTCCTGAGCGACCAGTCCAAACGCTTTTGTAGCCGTTGGCCTGATAGAATGCTGCGATATCTTTATCGCGTGCTGCAGCTTCGGCCACCGCTTGTTTGAATGCTGTGACTTGTGCGTCAGCAGGTTTCGGAGCAATGAAAAGCGCCAGAACAACCAGCGTCAAAGCCAGAACAGATGTCATCTTGAATATGCGTTGAAACATATCTACCCCCATAGAAAAATGCACTCGTACGAATTATTGGCATTTTGTTGGATGCACAAAGAGTTGTCCATTCACATTCACGCCACCTCCTTAAGATTATGTTCAGATAGACAATGTGTTGCATGTTGCCGCCATTGTTTAGGCTGTTTGGCCGCATTCTCTATAAACTGCGCAGAAATTCGCCTAAAATTTTTGAAATTCTCTGTGGGTAAAATTCATCGCTTGGTTAACGATTCGGCTTATGCAATAAGGGTGTTGCATCTGGGGACAAGATGAATTGCCCGTGCTTGCAACACGGGAAACAGGCATACGGGACACGTTTTACTATGACGATTGATGGCACCACGGGCACGATGACCCGCCGCGCATTGTTGGGGGCTTTTGCCGCGACAACCTTAACAGCCGCCCCTACTTTCTCCAATGCAGCAGGTATTTTACGCGGTGCAGGCGATATTCGCCGTATTCGCATGTTTTCGGGCCGTACCGGTGAACGTATCGATATGATCTATTGGATCGAAGGTACGTACATCAAAGATGCTGTTAAAGAAGTGAACTACTTCATGCGTGACTGGCGGACTGATGGTGTGAAATCCATGGATTTGCGCACCATCGACGTTATGGCCGCAGCCCATAATTTGATGGATGCCAACGAGCCGTATATGTTGCTATCCGGCTACCGCAGTCCAAAAACGAACGCGATGCTGCGTTCACGTTCCAAAGGCGTTGCTAAGAATTCGCTACACATGCAAGGCAAGGCCGCCGACTTGCGTCTATCGACCCGCTCGGTTGGCCAAATGGCCCGTGCAGCATCAGCATGTCGCGGTGGTGGTGTTGGCCGATATTCAGGTTCCAACTTTGTCCATCTGGATTGCGGTGTTGTCCGCACCTGGGGCAGCTGATTTTTCAAACAGCGATCATGATACAATCGAGAGCGCCTTTTGGAGCGCTTTTTTCATTTGTAGTTCATTGAAAAATGGTGGTCCCAGCTGGATTTGAACCAGCGACCCCTCGCTTCGGAGGCGAGTACTCTATCCAGCTGAGCTATGGGACCTTCATGCGCGGTATAGCTTTGCAGCTGTTGCGCTGCAATTGCTAAATGAAGCGATGTGTTTGCGCCTTAGGCGAAAAGATCGTGTGCAAGTTCCAACGCATCGATCCAAACATCAACTTCGTCAGTCGTGTTATACATCGCAAAAGACGCACGACAGGTTGCACTGAGACCAAGATGTTCCATTAATGGACCTGTACAATGCTGCCCTGCCCGTACCGCAACGCCCTTTTTATCAAGGATCGTTGAAATGTCATGCGCATGCGCTGCGCCATCCATTGTGAAGCTAAAGATGGCTCCTTTGTCCGCCGTTGTCCCTTGGACCTGTATCCAGTTCAAACCCGCCAGTTTTGCAACAGCGTAATCGCGCAGGCTGTTCTCATGAGCCGCAATCGCATCCATTCCAGTATCCATCATGTAATCGACGGCCGTGCCAAGACCAATCATTTGAACGATCCCTGGTGTGCCAGCTTCAAACTTCATCGGGGCGTCGTTATAGATGACACCTGATTTGGACACTTCACGGATCATATCACCGCCGCCGATGAAGGGCTGCATCTCAGCCATACGTTCAGGTTTGATGTGGATCGCGCCAGAACCTGATGGACCGTATAATTTGTGACCCGTTACAGCGTAAAAATCTGCATCGATGTCTTGAACATCTACTGGCATGTGTACCGCTGCTTGTGATCCATCCACCAAGACGCGCACGCCTTTTGCACGTGCGCCCGCGCAGATGTTTTTCACATCCACTTTGGTGCCCAAAACATTGGACATATGAGTGATCGCGATCAATTTCGTTTTGGGCGTAATCGCATCAAGAACCGCTTGGGGGTCCAACGCACCCGCCGCATCAACATCCACCCATTTGATTACGACACCTTGGCGTTCGCGTAGAAAGTGCCAAGGCACGATATTGGCGTGGTGCTCCATAACGCTTAGGATGACTTCATCACCGGCTTTTAGGTTCGGCATAGCCCAACCATAAGCCACCATATTGATACCCTCGGTGGTGCCTGAGTTGAAAACGATTTCGTCTTCTGAAGCCGCATTCATGAATTTGGCGATTTTTCCGCGCACAGCCTCATAATTGTCTGTTGCAAGGTTCGACAAGAAATGAAGACCACGATGCACATTTGCATACTCTTCTGCGTAAGCACGTGTGATCGTATCAATCACGACCTGCGGCTTTTGCGCGGATGCACCGTTATCAAGGTAAACCAACGGCTTACCGTTCACTTCTCGTGCAAGAATTGGGAAATCAGCACGTATTTTAGCGACATCATACATTCGGAGAGATCCCCATAGAGGCGAGACCAGTAATGGTCAGGATAAAACTAAGGCCCATGATTATGCCAACGGTTGCCGACAGTAGAACGCCAACGGTTTTGAAGACAGAGCCAAGGCCCGCGCCTTCATTAACGCAGTGAACCAGTATCCACAGGCTGTACAAAGCAACGGCCAGCCCAAACAAACCAGCAATCGAAGGGGCCACCAGAAGCAGCACCAACAAGACAACTTGTGCCAAGACACGCATGGCTTGCAGCCACACCAAAACGGACAACATGTCGTCCAAGCTGCCCTCACCACCAATAGCAGCGCCGATCCAATGCAAAACATGGACCGTGATCACCAAGGCACCCGCCAGAAACACAAACGCATATAGTGGGCTAAAGATGATCTGCGGAATTTGGATTGGCATTTGCGCCAATTGTTCTGGGGTTGGCCCAGTCAACGCATTGGACAACCAAACAAGGGCTGCATTGGCAATGCTAACAAGTAACAGAAACGTCCAAAGAATATCACGGCGATAGCCCGCAGCTATAACCAAGCGCGCTGCATTAGCAGGGTCACGCAAAGTCAGTGCAACAAGCACGCTCAATGATTGGACATTCAAGTTCATAGAGCGACACTTTCTGCAGCGCGCATTCCTGCGATCCAAAACCATAAGATGTTGGCGAGCCATAGAATGCCGACCAGTTGCAAACCAGCACCTGGACCGATGAAGGCTGCAATTAACCCCAACAGCAGAAACATAGGGCTGCTGGCAAGTAACGCCCAAAACAAGCTAAGGCGCACGCCATACCCTGTGATGTTGCGACCTGCCAAACGTGCTAGGCCGTACATGATGGCGGCAAAGCCATAGAGCAGCAGCGGGACCAAGAAGATCCACAAAAACGCGCTCCAATACATCCGCGCCATCAAAGGGACGTCTGGATCGAAATGGGCTTCGCGTGCTTGATATGGCGCTTGCGCGATGAACATCATGATGCATGCGAACAGCAGAATGTTCAGCGCAAAACCTTCACGCCGTCCCTGCCCCAAAAGCCGCGTAACCACGCGACCCGGTCCACGATAGCTGGCACGAATATCTTTAGTAACAGACATCAGCCGCGACGCCGTTCCAACCAAGACGCCATGCGTTCGTTGATTTGCTCGCGCAGTGTTTCATCTTCGATCTCGTCCACGGCTTCGGCCAAGAACGACAGGGTCAACAAGTCAGTCGCAACTGGTTTGCTGATCCCGCGTGATTGTAGATAGAACAATGCGGTTTCATCAATCGCACCGGAGGTGGATCCGTGTGAACAAATCACGTCATCGGCGTAGATTTCAAGCTCAGGCTTGGCCAAAAACTGGCTGTCACCATCCAAAAGCAATGATTGGCTGATCTGATAGCCATCAGTCTTCTGTGCACCGGTTTTGACCAAGATTTTGCCTTGGAAAACGCCTGTCGCGCCGTTTCGCAGCACCTTTTTGAACACCTGACGGCTTTCGCAGTTTTCTGCGTCATGGGTGATGAACACTGTGTCGTCGTGGTGAAAATCACCGTCGCCTACACATGCGCCACCAACGGTTGCTTTTGCATCGTCACCTGTCAACTCTAGCACACATTCGTTGCGCGTCATTACGCCGTTTGCGGTAAGCGTGAAGGATTTGAACACTGATTCAGTGCCCAGACGTGCAAAAATATGCGTCGCCGCGCGGCGTTCGTGGTCGCGCCCTTGGGCACGAATGTGATGTAACGCTGCGGTGTCAGCAACTTCAACTTCCGTCACCATATTAAGACGTGCTGCAGCGGGCCCTGTTTCCAGAACAGTGAGGCTAGCGCCAGCATCCAACTTGATCACGTTGTGCAACATCACATCAGATGTTTCCGAGTTGTGAAGGTAGATCATGTTGATCGGCTTGCTTGCTGCACCCGTCACGTGGATCAAAACACCATCCGTTGCAAAGGCAGTGTTCAAGGCGGCCAAAGGACGTTCAACAGGCTTTTGACCGTTGGTTTCTAGCACACCGTAAACATCGCGGGCCCAATGAATATCGGCATCCGCAGTTGCCAGACGTTCGATACTGACACCCTCAAGTGACAGATCATCAGAGGCATCCGCATCAAATACACCGTCTACAAATACGATTTTGAGGCGTTCGACATCGTCAAACAGTGCTGCTTCGTCATTGTGAAACAGCGCCGCAGGCACAGCAACCGCTTGGGTCAATGTGTCTGGACGTGTGTATTTCCAATATTCATCACGACGGTTTGGCAACCCCATCATCTGAACACGTGATAACGCATCTTTGCGCGCCGCGTCAGACCATCCGCCCGCTGGCAGGGTCAAACCCGCCAAACGCTCGTCAGTGACATTCATCGTTTCAGCAACAGCGCTCATTAGGAAACCTCTGCCAAGATGTCGGCGTAACCGTTCTGTTCAACTTCTAGAGCCAACTCAGGGCCGCCAGATTTGATGATACGGCCGTTTGCCATGATGTGAACCACGTCAGGCTTAATATGGTCCAAAAGACGCTGGTAATGCGTGATGACCAAGAAAGAGCGGCCTTCAGAACGCAAAGCATTCACGCCTTCAGAGACCAGTTTCATCGCATCAACATCTAGACCCGAGTCTGTCTCGTCCAAGATGCACATCTTTGGCTCAAGCATCGCCATCTGCAAAATCTCGTTGCGCTTTTTCTCACCACCGGAAAAGCCAACGTTGACTGGGCGCTTCAACATGTCAGCGTCGATTTTCAGCGTCTTCGCTTTGGCGCGAACAACTTTGAGGAATTCAGCGGCAGACATTTCTTCTTCACCGCGCGCTTTGCGCTGTGCGTTTACGGCTGTGCGCAGGAAGGTCATGTTGCCAACGCCTGGGATCTCTACAGGGTATTGGAATGCCAAGAACAGGCCAGCGGCCGCACGTTCTTCTGGTTCGATGTCAAGCAAGTCAACGTCACCCAAATGGGCTTCGCCGTCCGTTATTTCGTAACCTTCGCGGCCAGACAAAACATAGGACAACGTGGATTTACCAGAACCGTTTGGCCCCATGATCGCGTGCACTTGGCCCGCGCCAACCTCAAGGTTTACACCTTTCAAGATTTGCTTTTCTTCGTCTTCAAGTTTGACGTGCAGGTTTTCAATCTTCAGCATTTTATTCCCTCACTGCCCAATCATGGGCGCAGCATGTAATCAATAATTTCAAGCATACGTCCCGTTGGGAACGGCTGCGGTTCAAGTTTAAACGTGGCCATACGGCCCGTAATTTCTGGTTGACCAAGAAAGTTTTCGGTCGCGTGCATCCACTTGCGTGGCGTATAATCGTCAAACAGCAGCACGGTTGGCTGTTTGATATTGTATGCCGTGGCCAAGGCACATCCGACACGGAAACGCCCGTCAACCAAAACAACGTCTGGGGCGCGAAGCTCATCCATTTCCCACACAGCCAGCGGATAGTGCGCAAACTGTTTCCAAGAGCGCTCATCCTTGGGATGCCCCCACTCGCGGGTTGGTCCAATGTCGGCATAAAGCATATCGACAGTGGACCCCTTTGAAGCTGGATTGGTTTCAAACCATTCCATCATCATTTTCCACCACGCCTTGTCGCTTTCGACACTTGTGATGTGCTTGCCTTCCATTTCCGACGCCATAACCGTCGAACCACCCGATCCGTATTCAAGGATCACATCCGCGTCCTCATAATGCTGGCGCAAAAGCTCTGCTTCGGCCTCCGGCATTGTGAGGTCTGGACGTTTGTGAGCGGCCTCGATCATGATTAGCCAACGGACCCCTCAAGCGAAATTGCGACAAGCGCTTGTGCTTCCATTGCAAATTC